>NZ_JACARS010000129.1:0-457 GCF_013386485.1 Pseudomonas sp. P7758
GTGCGGGGGCGATGAAAGTGGGGGAGAGCGGGTTGTGGGCGATGATCGAACGCAAAGTCATGGGCGTAAAAAAACCGCTTCCTGGGCGGGAAGCGGTTTTTGTTTACTGCGCCACTATCAGAACAACTTCAAGGGCGGTGCTTCTTCTTTCAACGGTTCGTTCTTCGCGGTCTGTTCGTTCCAGCCACCACCGAGGGCCTTGTACAGGTTGACCTCGCTGTTGAGCTGCGCCAGGCGGTCGGTGATCAGCGATTGCTGGGCACTGAACAGTTGGCGCTGGGCGTCGAGGAACGTCAGGTTGCTGTCGACACCAATACGGTAGCGACGCTCGGCCAGGCGGTAGTAATCCTGGTTGGCCGCGACGAAGCCACGTTGGGCGTCCAGTTGCTGCTTGTAGGTCTCACGGGCGGCGAGGCCGTCGGAGACTTCCTGGAAGCCGGTCTGGATGGCTTTCTCG
>NZ_JACARS010000129.1:471-11972 GCF_013386485.1 Pseudomonas sp. P7758
TGTTGGCGTTGGCCGCCTTGAGGTTGTACTCGGCCTGCAGGATGTCGGGACGACGTTGCAGCAGGTCCGATGGCAGGCCGGCCGGTACTTCGCTCAACAGGTCATCAGCCAATGGCCGGCTGACGATGTTCGCCGGCAGGCCGGTACCCAGCAGCAGGGTCAGGTTGTTTTCGTCCTGGGCCACCTGGCGGGTATAACGCGCCAGTGCAACCCGGGCGTTTTCCACCGAGGTACGGGCCTGGCTCAGGTCCAGGGCCGAAGCCACGCCGACTTCATTGCTGCGCGAGGTCAGTTTGAAGCTCTGCTCGTACGCGCCCAGGGTGTCCTGGGTGAGCTTGAGCAGCTCCTTGTCGGCCTGCCAGGTCAGGTAGGCGTTGGCCACGCTGGCCACCAGGCTGATCTGGGTGGTGCGGCGCGCTTCTTCGGTCGCGAAGTATTGTTGCAGCGCTTGTTCGCTCAGGCTGCGTACGCGGCCGAACAGGTCCAGCTCATAAGAACTGATCCCGAGGCCCGCCGAGTATTGGCTGGTGATGCCCGCTTCGCCGGTCTGCGACAGCTTGGCCGGGGTGCGCGTGCGGCTGCCGCTGCCCGTGGCCGAAACCGCCGGGAACAGGTCGGCGCGCTGGATCTGGTACTGCGCGGCATACGCATCGATGTTCAGGGCCGCGACACGCAGGTCGCGGTTGTTCACCAGGGCGGTCTGGATCAGCTGTTGCAGGGCAGGGTCATGGAAAAACTGCTTCCAGCCCTGCTCGGCAGCCGCCTGGCCCGGCGCCTGGGCCGACGAATACGCCGGCCCCTGCGGGAACTGCGCGGCTACCGGCGCTTCAGGGCGCTGGTAGTCCGGGATCAGCGAGCAGCCACTGAGCACGAATGCCGTGACAGCTAAGGAAAGTAGCGACTTGCTCATTGGCCAGCCTCTTTAGGAGTTTGCTTGGGTTCAGTCTTTTTACGCTCGCCAGCGGAGGACACGGTTGCGAAGAACAGGGGTACCCAGAAGATCGCGAGGACCGTGGCGGTGATCATACCGCCAATTACGCCCGTACCGATGGCGTGCTGGCTACCTGAGCCGGCACCGGTGGAAATTGCCAGGGGCAGTACGCCGAGCATGAACGCCATGGACGTCATGATGATCGGTCGCAGACGCATGCGGGATGCCTCGATGGCCGACTCGACAATGCCTTTGCCCTGCTCGTGGAGCTCCTTGGCGAACTCCACGATCAGGATGGCGTTTTTCGCTGCCAGACCCACCGTCACCAACAGGCCCACCTGGAAGAACACGTCGTTGGACAGTCCCCGCAGGCTGGTGGCGATCAACGCACCGATCACACCCAGCGGTACAACCAGAATCACCGCAATCGGGATCGACCAGCTTTCGTACAGTGCCGCGAGGCAGAGGAACACCACCAGCAGCGACAGGGCGTACAGCGCAGGTGCCTGGGAGCCGGACAGACGTTCTTCGTACGACAGGCCGGTCCAGGAGTAACCAACGCCAGCCGGCAGGTCCTTGGCAATGCGTTCGACTTCCGCCATCGCATCACCGGTACTGTAGCCAGGTGCCGGGGTACCGAGGATTTCCATCGCCGCTACACCGTTATAGCGCGAGAGTTTCGGCGAACCGAAGATCCACTTGCCCGAAGAGATGGCCGACAGCGGCACCATCTTCCCGGACGTGCTGCGCACGTACCATTTGCTCAGGTCTTCCGGAGACATCCGGCTGGCGGCGTCACCCTGTACATACACCTTCTTCACACGACCACGGTCGATGAAGTCGTTGATGTAGCTGCCACCCAAGGCGATTGCCAGGGTCTGCTGGATGTCTGCCAGGCTGATGCCCTGGGCACTGGCCTTCTCGTCGTCAACGGTCAGCTCGTACTGCGGCTCATCGTTCACGCCGTTGGGGCGCACGCCCGCCAGGATCTTGCTTTGTGCCGCGGCACCCAGGAACTGGTTACGCGCATCCATCAGCTTCTGGTGGCCGACGCCGCCCTGGTCTTGCAGGAACACGTCGAAACCGGTGGCGTTACCCAGTTCGAGTACCGACGGTGGCACCACGGCAAATACCATGGCGTCCTTGAAGGCCCCGAAGAAGTAACCCTGGGCACGCTTGGCAACCTCAAATACCGACTGGCTCGAGTCACGCTCGTCCCACGGCTTGAGCATCACGAACGCGAGGCCCGAGCTCTGGCCACGACCGGCGAAGTTGAAGCCGTTCACGGTAAACACCGATTTGACAGCCTTGCCTTCGCCTGGCTCGCCTTCCTTGTCGTTCAACAGGTAGGCGCGCATATCGTCGATGACTTTCTGCGTACGTTCAGCCGAAGAACCCACCGGCGTTTGTACCTGGGCAAAGATCACGCCCTGGTCTTCCTCTGGGAGGAACGCGCTTGGAATGCGGGTGAACATCCAGATCATGCCGGCAAGGATCAGGGCATAGACCACGAATGCCGGGAACTTGTGCTTGATCATGTTGCCGACGCCGCGCTCGTAGCTCAGTACGCCACGGTCGAAGGTACGGTTGAACCAGCCGAAGAAGCCGCGCTTGGGTTGGCCGTGTTTTTCCGGGTCAATCGGCTTGAGCATGGTGGCGCACAAGGCCGGGGTGAAGACCAGGGCAACCAGTACCGACAGCGCCATCGCCGAAACGATAGTGATGGAGAACTGGCGGTAGATCACACCGGTGGAACCACCGAAGAACGCCATTGGCAGCAATACCGCCGACAGCACCAGGGCGATACCCACCAGGGCGCCCTGGATCTGGCCCATGGACTTGACCGTCGCCTCCTTGGGCGACAAGTGCTCCTCGGCCATTACCCGCTCGACGTTCTCCACCACAACGATGGCATCGTCCACCAGCAAGCCGATGGCCAGGATCATGCCGAACATGGTCAGGGTGTTGATGGTGAAGCCGAACGCAGCGAGGATCCCGAAGGTACCCAGCAATACCACCGGTACGGTCATGGTGGTGATGATGGTGGCGCGGAAGTTCTGCAGGAACAGGAACATCACCAGGAACACCAGCACGATCGCTTCGATCAGGGTGTGAACCACACCGGAGATCGATTCGGTCACAACCGGCGTGGTGTCATACGGCACCACAGCCTTCATGCCAGGCGGGAAGAACGGTTCGAGGGACGCAACCGTTTCGCGAATCGCCTTGGCGGTGTCCAGTGCGTTGGCACCGGCTGCCAGCTTGATCGCCATACCGGAAGCCGGCTTGCCGTTGAACTGTGCGCTGATGCTGTAGTTCTGGCCGCCCAGTTCGATACGCGAAACGTCACCCAGGCGAACCTGGGAACCGTCGGTATTGACCTTCATCAGGATATTGCCGAACGCTTCAGTGGTTTGCAGACGCGTCTTGCCGATGATGGTGGCGTTCAACTGAGTGCCGGGCAGGGCAGGCAGGCCGCCGAGTTGGCCGGTGGCCACCTGGACGTTCTGCGCCTGGATGGCGTTGCTGACATCCACGGGCGTCAGCTGGTAGTTGTTCAGCTTGGCAGGGTCGAGCCAGATACGCATGGCGTACTGGGAACCGAACACCTGGAAGTCGCCCACACCGGCGGTCCGGGAAATCGGGTCCTGGATGTTGGAAACGATGTAGTTGGAAAGGTCATCCTTGGTCATGCTGCCGTCTTCCGACACCAGACCGATCACCATCAGGAAGTTCTTCACCGACTTGGTAACGCGGATACCCTGCTGCTGTACTTCTTGTGGCAGCAGCGGGGTCGCCAGGTTGAGCTTGTTCTGTACCTGAACCTGGGCGATGTCCGGGTTGGTACCCTGGTTGAACGTCGCGGTGATGGTCATGCTGCCGTCGGAGTTACTGTCCGAGGCGACATAACGCAGGTTGTCGATACCGTTGAGCTGTTGTTCGATGACCTGCACCACGGTGTCCTGCACGGTTTGTGCAGACGCGCCCGGGTAGGTCACCTGGATATCAATGGCGGTTGGCGCGATGGCCGGGTACTGGTTGATGGGCAACTTCAGGATCGACAGTGCCCCGACCAGCATGATCACCAGGGCAATTACCCAGGCGAAAATGGGACGGTCGATAAAAAATTTCGACATGAATTACTCCCCTTGACCAGCAGCGGCAGCAGGAGCAGCAGCGGAACCGGCGGGTTTGGCGTTATCAGCGTCCTTGACCTTGACTTCGATGCCCGGCTTGATGAATTGCAGGCCTTCGGTGATCACACGGTCACCGGCGTTCAGGCCTTTTTCCACCAGCCAGTAGGCGCCGGTAGTGCGGTTGGCCACCAGTACACGTTGCTCGACCTTGTTGTCCTTGTTCACCACCAGCGCGGTCGGGATGCCCTTCAGGTCGCGGGTCACGCCTTGCTGTGGTGCCAGGATGGCCTTGCTGTTCACACCGGCTTGCAACTGCGCGTGGACGAACATGCCCGGCAGCAGGGTGTGGTCAGGGTTCGGGAACACGGCCCGCAGGGTCACGGAACCGGTGGTTTCGTCGACCGAGACTTCGGAGAATTCCAGCTTGCCTTCCACGCCGTAGGCGGTGCCGTCTTCCAGGGTCAGCTTGACCTTGGCCGCGTTTTCGCCGGCTTTTTCCAGTTGGCCGCTTTCCAGGTCACGACGCAGTTTCAGCATCTCGGCGGAGGACTGCGTGACGTCGACGTAGATCGGGTCCAGTTGCTGGATCACTGCCATGGCGTCGGTCTGGCCGTTGCTGACCAGCGCGCCTTCGGTGACCGAAGAGCGACCGATACGCCCGGAGATCGGGGCAAACACCTTGGTGTAGCGCACGTTGATCTGGGCCGTTTGCACGTTGGCTTCAGAGGTCATGCGGTTGGACACGGCGGTGTCGTATTCCTGGCGGCTGACGGCCTGCTCATCGACCAACTGCTTGTAGCGATCGGCAATCGACTTGGTCTGGGCGAGGTTGGCCTGGGCGCTTTTCAGCGAGGCGTCATACACCGACGGATCGATCTGATAGAGCTGCTGGCCTTCCTTGACGTCGCCCCCTTCCTTGAACAGACGCTTGAGAATGATGCCGTTGACCTGAGGGCGAACCTCGGCAATGCGGTAGGCCGTGGTGCGGCCTGGCAGCTCGGATGTCAGGGTAAAGGCTTGAGGTTGAATAGTGACCACGCCGACCTGAGGGGTTTGAGCGGGCGGAGCCGCTTCTTCCTTTTTACATCCGCTGAGCAGCGATGCCAGGGCGACGGCAGTAACCAGGGCGGTAACAGCTGGCTTAAGTTGCATGAAGATCCTCGGGTCAGGCGCGCAGAGTGCGCACAAGAAGTGTGGAAGGGTAAAAAACAGGCACTGAGTGGATAAGTAGCTTGCTACGCAATATACTTACGTTCATGGTTGTTTGTAAACTCTTGACAGGCTTCGCGGAATGTTGACAAAGCAGCGTCCAAAGCCTCGATTCTAGTACGTTCGGCGCCCTTGACGGCGTCGTCCCACAATTATTCAGATGGTCGTTAGCGGCGGTTGAGTCTGCGTTACCGATCACCCCAAGTCTCCTGATTGAGGTTTTACTGCCATGGTTCGTCGTACCAAAGAGGAAGCTCAGGAAACGCGCAGCCAGATTCTTGAAGCGGCCGAGCAGGCCTTCTACGAGCGCGGGGTTGCGCGTACCACGCTGGCGGATATTGCCGCGCTGGCAGGCGTGACACGTGGTGCCATTTACTGGCATTTCAGCAACAAGGCCGACCTGGTGCAGGCGATGCTCGATACGCTGCACGAGCCGCTGGATGAATTGGCCAGGGCCAGTGAGAGCGAGGACGAGGTCGATCCGCTGGGTTGCATGCGCAAGCTGCTGATTCATCTGTTCCATCAAGTGGCCCTGGACCCGAAGACCCGGCGCATCAATGAGATTTTGTTTCATAAGTGCGAATTCACCGATGAAATGTGTGATCTGCGCCGTCAGCGCCAGACCGCCAGCCTCGAATGCAACCTGCGCATCGGGCTGACCTTGCGTAACGCGGTCCATCGCGGGCAGCTTCCGGAGAATCTCGACACCGTACGTGCCGCGGTGTGCATGCACGCCTATATCGACGGAATTCTCGGCCAGTGGCTGCTGGTGCCCGACAGTTTCCAGTTGGCCCAGGACGCAGAGCGCTGGGTCGATATCGCGTTGGACATGCTGCGCTTGAGCCCTGGCCTGCGCAATTAAGACAAAATGCGTAATTGCGACCAGTTGTGTCAACAATAAACACCGGGGCTGGTCAATCAGGCTTTTCCCTGATTTTGTGGGGTGACGTTATATACGGGCTGGCGGGCGGTTGATAGGTAGTTGGCTAAGTATTTTGTAGCAATATTGTTGCAAGGCTGTGAAGGAATGTTTCCTGCGGCCCATAAAAAAGCCCCGGCTCTCGCAAGTCGGGGCTTTTTCGTTTCAGCAGATCAGAGTGCCAGGGTCGGGTAGTCGATGTAGCCGACCGGGCCTTTGGCGTAGAAAGTCTCTGGATGTGCTTCGTTCAGCGGTGCATCGGCCTTCAGGCGAGCCGGCAGGTCCGGGTTGGCGATGAACGGCACGCCGAATGCCACGGCGTCAGCCTTGCCCGAAGCCAGCCACGCGTTGGCGCTGTCCTTGGTGAAGCGTTCGTTGGCGATGTACGGGCCACCGAAGGCGGCTTTCAGTTGTGGGCCGAGGCTGTCGCCCGCTTCCTTTTCACGGGAGCAGATGAACGCGATGCCACGCTTGCCCAGCTCTTTGGCGACGTAGGTGAAGGTTTCCGACAGGTTGGCGTCGCCCATGTCGTGGGAGTCGGCGCGCGGTGCCAGGTGCACGCCTACACGGCCGGCGCCCCACACTTCAATCACGGCGTCAGTGACTTCGAGCAGCAAGCGTGCGCGGTTTTCCAGGGAGCCGCCGTAGTTGTCGGTGCGCTGGTTGGTGCTGCTTTGCAGGAACTGGTCGAGCAGGTAGCCGTTCGCACCGTGGACTTCCACGCCGTCAAAGCCGGCGGCCTTGGCGTTCTCGGCGCCTACGCGGTAAGCGTCGACGATGTCGGCGATTTCGGCGATTTCCAGGGCGCGCGGCGTTGGGTAGTCGGCCAGTGGGCGTACCAGGCTGACGTGCCCTTTAGGCTGGATGGCACTTGGCGCGACCGGGGTTTCACCGTCCAGGTACGACTCGTGGGAGATCCGGCCCACGTGCCACAGTTGCAGGAAGATCTTGCCGCCTGCACCGTGCACGGCCTTGGTCACATTGGCCCAGCCGCGAACCTGGTCGTTGGACCAGATGCCCGGGGTGTCCGGGTAACCCACGCCCATTGGCGTTACGGAGGTGGCTTCGCTGAGGATCAGCCCGGCGGAAGCGCGTTGGACGTAGTACTCAGCCATCAGCGCATTGGGCACGCGACCGGCGTCGGCACGGCAGCGGGTCAGCGGCGCCATGATGATGCGGTTCGACAGTTCCAGGTCGCCCAGTTTGATCGGATCGAAAATAGTCGTCATGGGATAACACCCTTCTCTTTAGTTGATCAGTTAGTCGCGGGGGCCAGGTCGGCATCGCCGGTCTGACGGAAAGTAATCAGGGTCACCAGCAGCGCGAGCACGGCCAGTGCAGCAGCGGCCAGGGGCACGCTGGTCAGGCCGAAGCCGTGGGCAATCACGCTGCCGCCCACCCAGGCGCCGAGGGCGTTGCCGATGTTGAAGGCGCCGATGTTCAAGGTGGACACCAGGTTCGGTGCGGCCTTGCCGAAGGTCACCACGTTGATCTGCAGTGCCGGTACGGCGGCAAACGAGGCGGTGGCCCAGAGGAACAGGGTGATTTCAGTCGGGATCACGGCGACGCTGGTCCAGGTCAGTACGGTGGACACCACCGCCATGCTGATGAACACGCCGATCAGGGTGGCAGCCAGGCGCTTGTCTGCCAGCTTGCCGCCGATGATGTTGCCGACGGTCAGGCCCAGGCCGATCAGCAGCAGGGTCCAGGTCACGCCCTTGGGCGAAACACCGGTGACGTCCCCCAGCAGCGGCGCGACGTAGGTGAAGAGGGTGAACATCGACGCAGCGAACAGCGCGGTCATGCTCAGCGACAGCCAGATGCCGGCGCCTTTGAGTGCTCTGAGCTCGGCGCGCATGTCGAGTTTTTCCTCGTCACGCTTGGCCGGCAGGAAGCGGATCAGGCCGATCAGGGCGATCACCCCAATCACCGTCACGGCCCAGAAGGTCGAGCGCCAGCCGGCTTCCTGACCCAGCGCGGTGCCCAGCGGTACGCCGAGCACGTTGGCCAGGGTCAGGCCGGTGAACATCAGCGCCACGGCCGAAGCACGCTTGTTGGCCGGCACCAGGTTGGCGGCGACCACCGAACCGATACCGAAGAAGGCGCCGTGGCACAGCGCGGTGACCACACGGGCAAACATCAGCACGTTGTAGTCGCTGGCCAGGGCGCAGAGCAGGTTGCCGATGATAAAGATGCCCATCAACGCTACCAGGGCGGCCTTGCGCGGCAGCTTGGCGGTGGCCAGTGCCATGAAGGGGGCACCGATGGCCACGCCCAGGGCGTAGCCGGTCACCAGCCAGCCGGCGCCGGGAATCGATACACCGAGGTCGGCCGCCACATCGGGCAACAGGCCCATGATGACGAACTCGGTCGTACCGATGGCGAAGGCGCTTAAGGCCAGGATGAGTAGCGAGAGAGGCATTGATGGGTCCTTGTTACAGCGGTGCGCTGAGTTCTTCGGTGAGCGCTTTGAGGAAGGCTTGGATTACGTCCTCATTGCGTTTGAAAAAGTGCCATTGGCCGGCCTTCTGGCTGCTGATCAGCCCCGCCCGTTGCAAGTTCGCCAGGTGCGCCGACACGGTGGACTGAGACAGCCCGCAGCGCTGGTCGATCTGCCCGGCGCAAATGCCGTATTCGTGGTTGTGCAGCTGCTCGGGGAATTGCACTTTCGGGTCTTTCAGCCAGTTGAGGATGTCTCGCCGTACTGGGTGCGCCAGGGCTTTTATTATTTCGTCGAGGTCGATGGACATGGCAGTGATGCTCGGTTTTGTAAAACGTTATATCGCGATGAGGCGAACTTTAAATCGTTGTATCCCGATATACCAATATGAATTTGGTCTTAAACCAGATTGAATCGGTATATCGGGTTATAACGATGCGTTGACGGCAGTGCTAGACTGCGCGCCATGAATTATCTCGCACATCTGCACCTCGGCGGCCAACTTCCTGCTCAATTGCTTGGCAGCCTGTATGGCGACTTTGTTAAAGGTCGCCTGCAAGGCCAGTTCAGCCCGCAAATCGAGTCGGCGATTCAGTTGCATCGCTCAATTGATCGCTACACCGACAGCCACCCGCTGATCGGGCAGGCGCTGTCGCGCTTCACCCTGACCCGGCGCCGCTATGCCGGGATTGTCCTCGATGTGTTTTTCGACCACTGCCTGGCGCGGGACTGGGCGTTATATGCCGATCAGCCGCTGGAGCGATTTACCTCTGAGGTTTACCGGGTGCTCGCCGAAGAACCGGTGTTGCCGGGGCGGCTGGCGCAGATTGCGCCGTACATGGCGGCGGATGACTGGCTGGGTTCGTACCGCGAATTTGCGGTGATGGAACAGGTACTTCGAGGAATTGGCCGGCGCCTGACACGGCCCGAAGAACTGGGCCATGCCATGCAGGAATTACGAGCGCTGTACGAGCCGTTGAGCGAGGATTTTCGGGTGTTTTACCCAGAATTGCAGCGGTTCTCAAATAGCCAGTTGGCAATACAACTATAAATGTGGGAGCGGGCTTGCTCGCGAAAGCGGTGGGTCAGCTAATGAATCTGCTGACTGATGCACCGCCTTCGCGAGCAAGCCCGCTCCCACATTTTTCACCGTGCTCGCTTCAGGCCGCGAATGCTGGCCGCGCTGGCATTTGCTCAGCTTCTGGAAGGGGGCCAAACAACGCCTTCTGCACCGCCTGCTGCGCCTGGAACGCCAGCGCCGCACGCTCCTGCCCGGCGCAGGCAATCGGCTTGAGCAGATGGATTTCCACGTCGCCCTGGTCATTGCCGAACAAACGCATCAAGTGCGAGAGCAAATCATCGTCGCCAATAAACGGTGCCAGCGGGTCGATGTGGCCATCGCGCAGATAACGAATCGCCACCGGTTGCAGCGACACATCGGCATCAATCGCACTGGCCAGTAACCGCCCGTGGAACGTACGCAGGGCGCGGCCGTCGGTGGTGGTGCCTTCCGGGAACATCAACAGCGGGTGTTGTTGTTCCAGATGACGCGTCATCTGTTTGCGAATCAACTGGCTGTCCCCCGAACCTCGGCGGATGAACAGGCTGCCTGCCTTGGCGGCCAACCAGCCCGCCACCGGCCAGGTGCGCACCTCGGCCTTGGACAGGAACGACATCGGCGCCACCATCCCCAGCAGCGGGATATCGGTCCACGATACGTGGTTGCTGACCCACAGCATCGACTGTTGCGGCAACTCACCGTGAACGGTCACGCGAAAGGGCAGGGCGTTGGTCAGCCGTGCCATGAAAAAACGCGACCAGCGCTGCCGGCGCACCATCGAGTTGGCCACGCCCAGACGTTCAAACACGCCAAACACACTGGCCATGGTCAAACCCAGGGCCACCACCACCAGCACGCGGGCAATTCGCCCGTACACCCGAAGGCGGCTCATCACATGGCTGCCTTGAAGTGGCGGGCATACCGCGGGCACAGCTCGTCGCGCTTGAGCAGGATGAACACGTCGGCCACCTGGAAGTCTTCGTCCCAGCAGGGTTCGCCGCAAATCTTTGCACCCAGGCGCATGTAGGCCTTGAGCAAGGGGGGCATTTCGGCGATGACGTTGGATGGCAGGTCCAGTGCCGGCAGCGGCTTTTTCGGCTCGGCCCGCAGGTGTTCGTTGCACAGGTAGCGTTCGCGCAGGCGCTGCATGATGGCGTGGGCCTGGATGCCGCCGTCGTGCATCGGGATGCTTGCGCAGCCCATCAGGTAGCTGTAGCCGCCCTGGTTGAGGACTTCGGCCAGCTCGCCCCACAACACGGCGATGGTGCCGCCGTTGCGGTAGGCGGGGTCGACGCAGGTGCGGCCGATTTCCAGGATGGGGCCTTTGAGGTGCAGCAGGCCGTGGAGGCTGAATTCTTCTTCGCTGTAGAAGCGGCCCAGGGTGGTGGCGGCCTGGTGGTCGAGCAAACGGGTGGTGGCGACGAGTCGACCGCTGTTCAAATCCCGCACGCCGATGTGGCTGCAGTGAACATCATAGTCATCCATGTCCAGGCCCAGTTCAGCGCCTTTCAGCTTGGCGTTGAATTCGCCGCTGAACACGTTGAACCGCAGGGCCTGGGCTTCCTGCAAAGCCTGGGCGCCGATCAGGCGTTCGGCTTGCAGGCGGCGTTCATTGCCGGTGTCGCTGATGCGGGCGATCTGAGTCATGGCGAGTCTCCGAGTGCCGGCCAGGGTTACGGCCGGTCGACTTGTTTGTGCCATGTCAGGCTATGTAGGGCCGGTGTCATCTCCATGAAGTTACGGTGACGCTTAGATGACAGGCATTTCGCCGGTGGGTGCTGTGTTTTTTGTGTACATATCCGTTG
>NZ_JACARS010000130.1:0-14618 GCF_013386485.1 Pseudomonas sp. P7758
AACATATACTTATGAACACCTAACTTTTAACCTAACCCAACCTAACCCATCAAAGTTATGTCTCAAGCCCAACAAATACGGGCCTTCCAACTCACAACACCCCCCTCAAAAAAAAACTAACCCTTTTCCCGAGGCACCTACTGAATTCAGCTGTCCGTGCGTGCTTTTAAGCCTTGCGAAAAATATGCACCTTCGCAGGGTTCCGCAGGCTTTTGCCCTCTCCAAAACACCAGCCAAGCACCCAGCCTGGGCCGCCGCGAGGGGGCCGCAGAAGTGCAGAAAAAGAGACCCATTTAGCCCGCAGGCGTGGTGGGGGGACGACGGCGCGCGCCAGGTACGAACGAGCTTATCGGGATGAAATAATTTGATACGAATAGTTATCAGTTAGATATTGCCATAAATACTGTTCATGCATACAGTATTGCGACTGCTTAATTCTAAGCAGTCACACTCACTACCAACAAAATAAAGGGATTTATATGTCTAGCACTGGAACGTACTTAGGCCCACACATCAAAACTGGTCCGAGCTCATATTTACTGGGTCCAATTCCAATCACCGGTCACCTACCCACGATGACGTCTATGTATATGGGTAATGTGGCTTGGGGACTGAATGACGGTCCCCGTCGGGGGGAGGGGACGGGTTCAGGTAAACTCAACCCACTCACCCCATTCATGTGGGATGATTTTGTAGGAGAACACGAGTACCTGAAAGTCGTTATTGATGAGGAATATGCTGGTGTTTTCAACAAACTTTCAGAATCAGTAAAAAAAGAAATCGAGCAAAAACAAATGGTGGCTCGAGGCGGCCTCTTACTTTCCCCAATCAACGAAGCTCAAAAAAATCTCGAAACAACTGTTAAAGTTATTAAATCGAAAAATGATGAGTATCAAGCTAAGGTCCCAGCAGCGCATGCTCTTTACGGATTGAACCCCCTATTCTTGATGGTTGATTTGCCATTTCGGAAAATCTATGAGGGGGTGCATGCCGCAAAGTTTAACGAAGCTCTTGCGGAGATTGATTCAGCCTATAGAGCAGCCCTGGAACTAAAGCGAATTTCGTTAGAAAATAACATTTTGGTGAACCAACTCCCACTTCTGGCCAAAAAAATCGACCAAGCTAAAATAGCTCCAAACTCTGCGCAAGATCAAACCGCGTCTTGGGTTGGAAATAGCCTATCTGTCATTGATACCGAAAAGGACTTTCAGATTCAGTTACTCCCGTATTTCCTTCAGGAACATATTGTGAAGTCCGTACCATCTTTAGAAGGTACAACACACTCGCAAGCGCTACAAAACTACCTGAAAGTAATAGAGGCCAAAATAAAGCTTGAAACAGCAGCCATCGGACCATACAAGTCGGTAAATCGTGACAGTCCTCACATTAAGTCCCCAATGTCCAAACCAGAACTGGAAGCTCTTCATAAGTTGGTTGACTTGCAAACAAACACTGAGCTAGGGAAGCGTTGGGCCGACTATCATGATTCGCTTCTTCATTCAGAAACAGTGCGACAACTAACCAATACGGCAAACGCCTTTAAAGAATTGTCAGCGCGAGCAAAAGATGCTGAAGAGAGGGAACGCGAAGAGAAACAAAAGCAAAACTACATCGACTCTGTAAATTTTGCTGCGGCAACTGGTGAACGCATTCTCCAAAAGTATGGCGCAAACATGAGCAAAATTGCTCTCGAGATGCAAGAGAACATCTCAGGCAGTAAAATTCGCAGCTACAATGATGCAATGACAGCGTTCGAGAAGGTTAGAGCCAATCCAAATACAAGGCTGAGTGCACGAGATACAAAAGCTGTCGTTGATACGCTCAAGGCTTTAGACAAGGCGACTTTTGCAGACAACGTTACTCGCCTAGGTAAGGCGTTTGGTGTTGTAGGCTACATTTCTCAAGCAAATTCCGTTCGAGAAGCGGCTGTAGTTGGTTTTGAAACTGGCTCTTGGAAACCGCTAATGCTGGAGCTTGAGGCCATGGCGCTAGGCATCGGCGTAGGTGCCTTGCTTGCCGTGATCTTCGCGTTAACGGCTCCTGTGTGGAGTAGCACAGCGGTTGGAGTGGTAGTGGTAGCCGTTCTAATGGCTGCCATAGCGTCACTATTCAATGCTAAATCTGTAGATAACATTAACAACTTGGTTCTTAACTGATACGATGGCGCCTTGCTAGGAAATTTGGCAAGGCGCCATCTATTTACAATCTCGGCATATAAAATCAATGACCAAAAAAACTAAACAATTAATCAAAATGCCATACGCATTTATCGTGCTCACGATAATCCCAATTTTTATTATTGCATTTTTACTACCAACAAACCCCGAAACAAATTTTCATTTGGAGTTGGACACCTTCCTAAATGAAAAACTACTTGGACTTGTGGGATTCTGGACATCCAGCTCTGCATTTAGCTCTAAGCTGATTACAAACTACATCAGTATTTTTGGCCCACTATTTTCCATTATAACCTTTATAAAAATTCGCAAAACCATGATAATTGACCCTGACCAATACGAAAGCATGACTATCGCGAAATACTCCGCAATATTAATTTCAATTACTGCTTTTATTTTTTTTGCCATCTATGCTTTTTACATGCAGGAAACCGATCTAGGAACTCTCACTCAAAAATGGGGATTCTTAGGTAGGCACATTATTCCCTACGCACTATTTTCTTCCGGCATTCTACTTGTTTTTCATTGTTTCCCGATCATTGCTTACTCCGCATTCTATTTCATTCCACAACTATTATTGAAGCGTCAAAAACAAAAGCAATGACTCGAAGATTAAATGGTCGAATGAAGATTCCGACCATTTAACTTTCAAGAATCGCTCCTTTGGCGCCGTTTAGATAGAGCACCTCTAAAATTTCGTCCTGTCGGCAGTAGTCCCCTTTGCATTATCGCGTGGTTTTGCTAAACAATTCTGACTGTTCACCTTTTCGGCTTATCTTCGTCGGTACTCCGAACGAACAATGCCACCTCAACCCCACGTTAGAACTATGCCATGCTTATTTTCCTCCCGTAGGAAGCTCAAACTCCTTGAACCTGACAACCTCTTCACCCAGCCACTCGTTGACCTGGGCCAGCCTCGCCTGCAACGGCTCCAGCTCGTTGACCGCCCAAACCTCAGCAGCCTCCCGCAACGACCCAAAACCGCCCGCGTTCTGCGGCACGATGCCCATCAACTGCGGTGGAATGCGCAACGCCGCGAGCAGATCGTCACGGCTGATGTTTTTGATCGAGCTGAATTCGTCCTTGGCCGCAACCTCGCTCACCGGGATGAGCTGAATGCCGTCTTTCTTGCCTGCCGGCGCGTACACAAACAGGTTGCGAAAGTTGCCTGGCCCTTTCGAGTTCTTCAGTGCGGTGCGCAGTGAGTCGATGTCCTCTTCCTTCTGCGCCGCGTCGGTCATGTACAGAATGAAACCGGCATGGCTGCCGTTGTTGTAGTACTTGCGCCGGAACAGCGTGGCGCTCTCGTTGAGCAGTGCGCTTTGCAGCGCTGCCAGCCACTCCGGCAGGCCGTAGATTTCCTGGTTGATATCGGCCTCGCGCAAGTGGCAGATCGAACCGGGGGCAAATTCATGTTCGTCCTTCCAGCCACGCACCTGGTAATAGGTCTCCATGTCCACACCCCGGCGCATGTACTTCGCCAGTGGAGGCAGCAGGCCCATGGTGTTGCGGAGCATGTTGTTGCGCTTTTCCAGGTAGCAGTTGCCACACCAGAGCCAGTCCAGGGCGAACTGCTCAAAGGCTTGGCGACTCAACAGCCGGTGGGGAACGAACGTGCGGGCAAGCATGTTGCGCTTGAAGTTCAGCCCCGACTGGAGGTACACGCTGGCCCGGGTCGTTTTCGCCAGGCCGTCCATGGACATCGGTGTTTCAAACCAACGGCCGTTGGCCCAGCACTCCAGGTAGTCGAGGATCTCCCGGCTATCCAACACGGGAGCGGGATCACCGAAAGTGAACGCTTCAACCGGCCCGGACTCAGGCGGCAGCAAATCCCCTTCAACGGGTGGCTGAGCGGTGGCCAGCTGGGTACCGCGCTTACGTCTGCTCATCAGTAGGACTCCATAAATCCGGTGTTCGCCGTGGTCTGCCCTTCAAGGGGTTCGTTGTGCAGTGCGTGGAACAGCGCCCACGCCAGGTCGGCATGGCCCGTTTCGTCTGTGCGACCGGCCGTGTAAGTGAACATGCGCCCGGAGGCGGTGATTGTTTTGCGGATAGCCATCAATGATTGCGCCATATCCGTCCAGCCTGCATCGAACTCCAGACGGCCGTTTTTGATGACGTCATAAGCCTTCAGCACCAGGCGGGTTTTGACTTCGGGCGAGTAGCTGAACGTGGTGATGTTCGGGAAGAACTGCTTCACCAGCTGCGCCACGCCGGAGCCCATGCCGGTGATATCAATCCCGATGTAGGTCACCCAGTAGCGTCTGGTGACCTGGCGAACGGATATCGGGGTAAGACCACGATATATGACGCAATGGTCGGCTTCTGATCCTCGGCATATTTCACACGCGTTAACGTTACGTGCGACATGGTCAGGAGCGCATCACACACCTCCCCGACACCCGCGATGCTTCCCTGATAAACTGCACACCATTCGCCTCGTTGACTCAGATCTCCAATGCCCCTACAAACCGCTCCACTCTCCCGCCGCTTCTCCGTCGCCCCGATGATGGATTGGACTGACAGGCACTGCAGGTACTTCCTGCGCCTGCTGTCCAAAAACGCCCTCCTCTACACCGAGATGGTCACCACCGGCGCAATCCTCCACGGCGACCACGAACGCTTCCTGCGCCATAACGAGGCCGAGCATCCACTCGCCTTGCAGTTGGGCGGTAGCGTCCCCGCGGACCTGGCCGCTTGCGCCCGCATGGCCCAGGACGCCGGTTACGACGAGGTGAACCTCAACGTCGGCTGCCCCAGCGACCGGGTGCAAAACAACATGATCGGCGCGATCCTGATGGCCCACCCGGCCTTGGTGGCGGATTGCGTTAAGGCAATGCAGGACGCCGTCTCGATCCCGGTAACGGTTAAGCACCGCATCGGCATCAACGGCCGGGACAGTTACGCCGAGCTGTGCGATTTCGTTGGCCAAGTGAAGGACGCGGGCTGCACCAGTTTTACCGTGCATGCGCGAATCGCCATTCTGGAAGGGCTGTCACCGAAGGAAAATCGGGACATCCCGCCCTTGCGCTACGACGTTGCCGCCCAGTTGAAGCAGGATTTCCCTGAACTGGAGATCATCCTCAACGGCGGCATCAAGACCCTCGAACAGTGCCAGGAGCATCTGCAGACCTTCGATGGCGTGATGCTGGGCCGCGAGGCTTATCACAATCCGTATTTGCTGGCCGAGGTGGATCAGCAGCTGTTTGGCAGCACGGCACCTGTGATCACCCGTGCCGAGGCGTTGGCGCAGTTGCGTCCTTATATTGCCGAACACCTGGCGACAGGTGGCTCGATGCATCACATCACGCGCCACGCGCTGGGGCTGGGGACGGGTTTCCCGGGGGCGCGGAAGTTTCGGCAGTTGTTGTCGGTGGATATTCATAAGGCCAGTGATCCGCTGGCGTTGCTGGATATGGCCGGGGAGTTGTTGGAGGGGCGGTGATTTGGGTGTCAGTGGGTTTATTGGGTGGCTGACACGACGCCTTCGCGAGCAAGCCCGCTCCCACATTTGGATGGGGGGGGATGTCAGGAAGATGGGGCAAGGCTGCTCCCACCGTTTGATCGGGTGGTCATCGGGCAGTTGGGTTGAACCTGCTGGCTGTTTTGGCCTCCTATTGAGCATTGGCCGGTGATTCAAACGGCTGTTTTCAGGTTGTTGCCCTCGCAAACGATCGAATGCATTTGCGCCCTTGAGCGGCTGTCAGCGCTCGGGTAATGTCATCAGACCCACAGGACAGAGCACGCCCATGACTTCCAAGCTGGAACAACTCAAGCAATTCACCACTGTAGTAGCCGATACCGGCGATTTTTCTACCCTCGCCAAGCTCAAGCCGCAAGACGCCACTACCAACCCTTCCCTGCTGCTCAAGGCCGCGTCGATCCCAGGCTATGCCAAGCTGCTGGACGAGGCTGTTGCCGACTGCAACGGCGATGTAGGCCTGGCCAGCGACCGTTTTGCGGTAGCCGTCGGCCAGGAAATCCTGAAAGTGGTGCCCGGCCGCATTTCCACCGAGGTGGATGCCCGCTTGTCGTTCGATACCGACGCGGTACTCAAGCGCGCCCATCGCCTGATCGACCTGTACGACAAGGCCGGCATTGGCCGTGACCGCGTGCTGATCAAGATCGCTTCCACCTGGGAAGGCATCCGCGCCGCCGAGCAGCTGGAAAAGGAAGGCATCCAGACCAACCTGACGCTGCTGTTCTCCTTCGCCCAGGCCGTGGCTTGCGCCGAAGCCGGCGTGTTCCTGATTTCGCCGTTCGTGGGCCGTATCTACGACTGGTACAAGAAGGCCAACGGTAACGATTACACCGGCTCCGAGGATCCGGGCGTGCAGTCGGTGACGCGCATCTACAACTACTACAAGGCCAATGGCTACAAGACCGTGGTGATGGGTGCGAGCTTCCGTAACCTGAGCCAGATCGAAGAGTTGGCCGGTTGCGACCGCCTGACCATCAGCCCGGACCTGCTGGAAAAACTCGCAGCCGACAACGGCAAGCTGGAACGCAAATTGTCGCCAGGCCATGCGGGCGAAGCTCGGGTGCACTTGACCGAAGCGCAGTTCCGTTGGGAATCCAACGAAGATGCAATGGCCACCGAGAAACTGGCCGAGGGCATTCGTCAGTTCGCCCGCGACCAGGAAAAACTCGAAGCGCTGTTGACCGCCAAGCTCTAAAAACGGCGGCGACAAAAAGGGCGGCACCTGTGAGGGTGCCGCCCTTTTTTTGTATTAGCCGATTTCGAGCCGAACTCAGTAAAAAATGTGGGAGGGGGCTTGCTCCCGAATACAGGGCGTCAGTCGCTACATTCACTACTGACCCGCCGCTTTCGGGAGCCAGCCCCCTCCCACACTTTGATAGTGTTTCAGCTGGAAATTAGTGCCGCTCCAGCGCATTCACCAGGTCGTGGAACGCCTCGCGGTTGGAGTCGTTCAAGCCCATCAGGATCTTGTGGGCTTCCAGTACCTTGACCCGTACCACTTCCTCGGACTGGTCCTGGGACGGCAGGTCGGTCAGGCATTCCGGGCACGGGATCGGGCGGTCAACGATGTTGAACACTTGATCGAAGCCCATGGACTGCAACAGACGGGTGATGTCTTCGTGGGTGGTGACGACGGTCGGCAGCAGTCCGACCTTCTGCCGAGACAGAATGGACAACTTGGCCAACAGCCCAAGGGTGGTGCTATCGATGCTGCGGGTTTCGGTCAGATCGATCACGATCGCCGAGAAATTCAAGGCTGTGAAGATCCGCTCAATCGTCGCATCCAGCGCCGAACACAAGGTCAGGCGCACTTCACCGACAAACTTCAGGACAAAAGTCCCGTCTTGCTCGGCGAATTGGATTCTTCCGGTACTCATCAAAGATTCCTGCTCAACACCAATAGGGCGATATCATCCGGCATCTCCCCTAGCGTGGCCAATCCAAAAACCTGCCGCAGGCCATCCAGGCTGCCGCCCGCCGACCTGACCCGTTGGGGCAAGGCGGCTTCTTTCTCTTTGAGTGTAGGCTCTGGCAAAAGGTCCAGGATACCGTCGGACATCAGCGTCAGGCTGAACGTCGGCGGCAATTCCAGGATGTGGTCTTCGTAGGTGGCTTCATTGAACAAGCCAACCGGCAAACCACGCCCTTCCAGGTAGCGCACACTGTCTGGAGTGTATAAAACCGGCAATGGCAGGTGACCGCCAATGCTGTAGGTCAAAAGACCTGTTTCTTCATCAATCACGCCGCCGACCATCGTCACGTGCTTGCCCAGCTTGCAGCTGATCAGGCCCCGGTTGATGTGGCCCAGCACTTGCGAAGGGGTGAACTCCGGCAAGGTGCCATTGCGCTTGGACTCGAACAACAGCCGTGTAGTCATGAACTTCAACAACACGGTCACGAATGCGGAGGAGGCGCCGTGGCCGGAAACGTCGGCCAGGTAGAACGCGACACGCCGCTCATCAACGCGGAAGTAGTCGACGAAATCACCCGACAGGTACAGCGACGGGATGATCTGGTGGGCAAACTTGAACTCGTCGATGCTCCACGGGCTCACCGGCAGCATGTTCATCTGCACCTGGCGACCGGCGTTCTGGTCTTCCTGGAGCAGGTTCAGGCTGGCTTCGAGTTCGCGGTTGGCGGTTTCGAGCTTTTCACGGTAACGCTGGTTTTCCAGCAGCAGCCGTGCACGATCCAGGGCACGACGCACCGAGTGCTCCAGCACAGCCAGGTCTTCCAGGGGCTTGATCAGGTAGTCGGCAGCGCCGAGGCGCAAGGCCTCGACGGCATCGTTCATCACGCCGGCACCGGACACGACAATCACCGGCGTCTGCGGGGCGATGTCGGTTACCTGGCGGATCAGCTCAAGGCCGCCCACCTGGGGCATGCGCAGGTCGCAGATCACAAGGTCGGGCTTGTCGCGCTCGAATACCTGAAGACCCTGGAGGCCGTTGCTGGCCTGCAGGACGCTGAAGCCACTGTCTTCCAAATAGGCCGCAAGACTCGCGCGCACTACTTCGTCGTCATCGATTATCAGCAGCGTGGCACTGGTTTTCTGCATGTGGGCAAACGGCGCCAGAATTAGGTTGGCGTAGGCAGCTCGACAATGGCCGGGCTTACTACTGGATTCGCTTTCTAGCCTCTCTGTCCTACAAAACGCCGAGTTATTGCCGACGCACAAAGGTAAAGCAGAGGTGCCCTTCTAAGGCGCAGACGGTACTCCCATCCGCCAGGGGTTTCAAGCTCACGGCGATGGTCGCCGGGCGTCTTTACATCGCAAATCACCAGTAGTTATAAGAACGCATAAAACCGCGACTTAAAGTAAGCACGTAACCCACGGATAAACCTCGAATGCCGCCCACAAAAAAGGCGACCCGAGGGCCGCCTTCTTCTTTCAAGCCTGGGGCTTAAAAGTCGTCTACAACCTTGCCATCCTTGACCTTGAACTCGCGGTTCTGCAAGTAGGCGTTGCGGATGAAGGTGTATTTGTCGCCGCTGATCAGCTTCTCGGAGGACAGCAGGCTGGCACGCGTGTCGACGATATTCAGGCCGAAGGTGCTGTTGCGCCAGCCGATATCGTTCATGTAGCGGTACGGCTGGGTGTAGCTGTCCACGTATTTGGACGGCGCGTCACGCAGGGTGCTTGGGCCCAGCAGTGGCAGCATCACGTAAGGACCGCTGTCGACGCCCCAGTAGCCGAGAGTCTGGCCGAAGTCTTCGTCGTTGCGTTGCAGCCCCATTTTGGTGCCGACATCAACAAAACCCAGCACGCCGAACGTGGTGTTCATCAGCAAGCGAGCAGTGTCGACGCCTGCAGCGTGGGGCTTGAGTTGCAGCACGTCGTTGGCAAAGTTGCCGACGTCGCCGATGTTGCGGAAGAAGTTGTGGATCCCGTCCTGCACGAACTGCGGGGTCACGAACTGATAGCCTTGAGCCAATGGCTTGAGGGCATAGGTATCAACGGTATCGTTGAAGGTGAAGATCGGGCGGTTGACGCTTTCCCATGGATCATCTTCCGAGGCCGCCTGGGCTACGAAAGGAACCAGCAAAATACTCGCACATACGGACAGCTGAGCTAGACATTGGCTCCAGCGCATAGCTTGAACTCCTTGAATGGTCTGTCATGGGCGCTATGCCCTGAATGAGGCCGTCAGTATATGACGGAAGTGTCAGATTAGGCAGCCTTGCAGAAATGTCATTCAGCAAATGCACAAAATTCCTACAATTGCTGCGGGTGTAACTTGCTTGTCACCCAAGTCCGGTAGCGTCACTGCTATTTCAGGGACGTCGAAATGCCACACGCCGAGATTGTTAGTGCCAGCACCCCGTCCTTGACGGCCGTACTGTTCGGGCTTAGTGGCTGCCTGGTGGACTTTGGTTCCCAGGCCCGCGCCGATTCCGCGCCTTCCAGCGATACCCATGCCACTGTCGGCGCCCTGAAGATCCTGCGCAGCCTCGAAGAACAGCGCGTCCCTTGTGCATGGCTGGACGAGTTGCCGGCGTCGGTTTCCACACCGCTGGCCGCCGGGCTACCCCGCTGGATCAAGGCTGCCAAGCCCTCCTCCACCCGCTGGCCGGCGCCTCACGCCTGCTGGCAGGCCCTGATGGAACTGAATATCGAACGCCTGGAAGGCTGCGTCCTGGTCAGCGGCGAGCCACGCCTGCTGCAATCGGGGCTCAATGCCGGGCTGTGGACCATCGGCCTGGCGTCCTGTGGCTCACTGTGCGGGCTTTCGCCGCAGCAATGGCAAGCACTCACCGAGAAGGAACGCGAGCATAAGCGCGCCAAAGCCACTGTCGCACTCTATGGCCTGGGCGTGCATTCGGTGATTGACCACCTGGGCGAACTGCAGACCTGCCTGGCCGACATCAGTCTGCGCCAGCTTAAGGGCGAGAAGCCCTGATCGAGATCATGCACAGTCGGCGCCAGTGGATTAATCTACAGGTCAGCCCATAGACCTTTCCCGGCGTGCCGCGGTCTATGTCAGTGCCTATCGATAAAAGGAAGAACGCCATGCCTGCCCGCGAACAACTGCAAGAACAGGTCAAAATTTTGCGCGAGCAATTGGATCAGAATCCAGAAATGCCCCTCGAACAGCGCGAAGAGCTGCGAGATTTGATTGCTGAACTGGAAGTTCAGGAGCCACTGGAAGGTGCCATTCAGGATCCAAGCATCGCCGATGGTGTGAACCTGGCGGTAGAACGCTTCGAACTGGAGCACCCGGGCATTGCCGGGACCTTGCGCAATATTGTGGTGACCCTGGGCAACATCGGGATCTAATAGTCGGACACCTATCAAATGTGGGAGCGGGCTTGCTCGCGAATGCGGTCCGTCAGCTGATACATATGCTGGCTGATACACCGCTTTCGCGAGCAAGCCCGCTCCCACATTTATTTTGGGTGAAGGCTACTGTCGAGCCAGGCGCAGGTTCTGGAACTGCAGATCTTCCGTACTGCGGTACGGGTTGATATCGAGCCCGCCACGCCGCACATAGCGCGCATACACCGTCAGTTTCTCCGGCTTGAGCAAGCGCTGCAGGTCGAGAAAGATCCGCTCCACGCACTGTTCATGGAAGTCCGAGTGCTGGCGGAAGCTCACCAGGTATTCCAGCAGGCTGGCATGATCCAGCGCCGCGCCGCGGTACTCCACCGCCACACTGCCCCAGTCAGGCTGGCTGGTCACCGGGCAGTTGGACTTGAGCAGATGGCTGTGGATGCTCTCCTCCACCACGCGCGAATCGTCGCAACGCAACAGTTCCGGGCGCGGGTGCTCGTAGTTGCTGACGGTAATGTCCAGGTCATCAATGCACACACCCGGCAACGCGACCACGCCTTCGGCTTCAACCTCGCCCAGGCTGCGGATGCGCACGCCAACCGGCTTGCCGGCCGCGGCACTCAGGTCGGTGCGCAAAGTCGCTTCAAGGCTTTGCACATCGGCAAACGCGGTTTGGTTCAGCGAGTTGAGGTACAACTTGAACGACTTCGACTCGATGATGTTCGGCGAGTCGGCCGGGATACTGAATTCACCGATGGCCACCACGGGTTTGCCGGATGGCAGCAGCCAGGACAGTTCGAAGCAGTTCCAGAAATCCACGCCTTTATACGGCAGGGTCTCGGCACTCAGGCCCAGCTCGGCCCACTTGGCGGCGCGAGGAATCGGGAACAGCAACGACGGGGTGTAGGTGGAGATGTATTCACTGGACTTGCCCAGCGGCGAATGTTCGGCTGCGGGATGCATGGCGGAAACCTGGCTAAATAAACGCCGCCATTCTACCCGCCTTTGCCCGTCAATGGCTTACTGGCTGACGGTCAGCTTGCCGACCATGCCCGCCTGGTAATGCCCCGGAATGTTGCAGGCAAACTCCAAGCCGGTGGCCTTGGTGAAGGTCCAGGTCAGCTCGGCGGTCTTGCCTGGCTCTACCAACACGCTGTTGGGGTCGTCGTGCTTCATGCCTGCCATATCACCATGCCCCATCGCACTGTGGTCCATTTTGCCCATGCCGGTCGCCGTCAGCATGCCGCTGGCCTGCATCTGCAGCATCTCTTTCTGATGCGCTGCGTGCATGGCGGCATCGCCAAGGTTGAATTCATGAAGCAACTGGCCTTTGTTGACCAGCACAAAGCGCACAGTCTCACCGGCTTTTACATCAATAGCCTTGGGCGAAAAGGAAATATCCTGCAGTACCACTTCCACGGTGCGCGTGGCCTTGGCGGCGGGCGCGGCCTCACCGAAGGCGAAGGTTTCAGCCGGGGATGCCAGCACCGGAAGACTCATCGCCATCAGGCAGCCCGCCAACAACCAGGATTTACGTAAAAACATGCTCACACTCCAAAGGTTCGGAATCAGTCTGTGGGACACTTTACGAACGCGCCGCTGCCAGCCAGCTGACTGCCAGATTACAACTTTGTCAGCTTGAGCCTGCTGCCGGATGTGCGCGGTATAACGTCTGTGTTCCCGTAAAACCATGAGCCGCCCATGAAACTGCTGATCGTCGAAGACCAACCGAAAACCGGCCACTACCTGCGCCAGGGGCTGGCCGAGGCCGGGTTCAACACCGAGCTGGTGGCCGACGGCACCAGCGGCCAGCACCTGGCGCTGACCGGTGACTACGACCTGTTGATCCTCGATGTGATGCTGCCAGGTCGCGATGGCTGGCAGATCCTCCAGGCCGTACGCAACGCCGGGCTCGACATGCCGGTACTGTTCCTTACCGCACGGGACGCCGTGGAAGACCGGGTGCATGGCCTGGAACTGGGCGCCGACGATTACCTCGTCAAGCCCTTCGCCTTCTCCGAACTGCTGGCCCGGGTGCGCAGCCTGTTGCGCCGTGGCAGCAGCCCCCCCCAGGAAACCAGCCTGCAACTGGCCGACCTGCGCATGGACCTGATCCGCCGCCGGGTAGAGCGCGACGGCCAGCGCATCGACCTGACGGCCAAGGAGTTTTCCCTGCTGGAACTGCTGCTGCGCCGCCAGGGCGAAGTACTGCCCAAGTCGCTGATCGCCTCCCAGGTGTGGGACATGAACTTCGACAGCGATACCAACATCATCGAAGTCGCGATCCGCCGCCTGCGCCTGAAGGTCGACGACAACTTTCCCAACAAGCTGATCCATACGGTACGCGGCATGGGCTACGTGCTTGAGGAGCGGTTCAGTTGATGAAACGGATTTCCCTGGCCAGCCGCCTGGCACTGCTGTTTGCTGGCTGTACCGCCGTGGTTTCATTGCTGGCCGGCGTGCTGTTCAACCATGCCAGCGAGGCGCACTTTATCGAGCTGGACCAGCAGTTGCTCGACGGCAAGCTGATAGCGCTGCGCAGTACATTGCAAGGTGCCGACACGCCAGAACGATTTGCCTTACGAGAAACAACGCTGCGAGAAGAACTCAATCGCCAGCCCGACCTGGCCCTACGCATCACCGCCGGCGATCAGCGCTGGTTCGACGGCGCTCCCGGCATCACCCTGCCCCAGGCGCCTGGCCTGCACAGCGTGCAGAACGCCGGCACCGATTACCGCGTGTACAACGCGCCGCTGATTCCTGGAAACGCTGACTCGCCACGCCTGACGCTGATGCTCGACATCACCCATCACCAACACTTCCTGCAACGCATGCAGCATCTGATCTGGCTGACCGTCGGCCTTTCCGCCCTGGCCACCGCCCTGCTCGGCGCCTGGGCCGCCCGCAGCGGGTTGCGACCGCTGAGGCGCATGAGCGAAGTCGCCAGCGGCGTCTCTGCCCACTCCCTGACCCAACGCCTGCCCCAGGAACAAATGCCTGTCGAACTGGCGGAACTCGCCCAGTCCTTCAACGCGATGCTTGGGCGCCTGGACGATGCCTTCCAGCGCCTTTCGGCGTTTTCTGCCGACATCGCCCATGAACTGCGCACGCCACTGTCGAATTTGCTGACACAGACCCAAGTCATCCTCACGCAGCCACGGGCGCTGGAGGACTACCGCGAAGCCCTGCACAGCAACCTGGAAGAACTGCAATGGATGGCGCAGTTGGTCAACGACATGCTGTACCTGGCCAAGGCGGACCATGGGCTGCTGGTGCCCAAGCGCGAAACCCTGGTGCTGGCGGACGAGGTGGAGGCATTGCTGGAGTTTTTCGCGCCGCTGGCGGAGGACGTCCAGGTGCGGCTGGTTCGGGAAGGCAGCGCCAGCACTTCAGGTGACCGCAGCATGTTGCGCCGGGCGATTTCCAACCTGCTGGATAACGCGTTGCGGTTCACCCCGCCGGGTGGCGAAATCAGCGTGCGGATTGTCGAGGGGATGCAAGGCGTGACGCTGAGTGTGGAAAACACCGGGGAAGGCATTCCCGAGGCATTGTTGCCACGGTTGTTTGACCGGTTTTACCGGGCAGATCCGGCGCGTCATGAAGGGAGCAGCGAACATGCGGGGCTGGGTTTGGCGATTACCCAGTCGATTGTGCGGGCCCATGGGGGGCGGATTTTCTGTGAGTCGGG
>NZ_JACARS010000131.1:0-18900 GCF_013386485.1 Pseudomonas sp. P7758
TCGCGAAGAACGTTAACGATAACGCAGTGTGTCTGGTTTAACGCGGCGCTCTCAGGTTCTTCGCGAGCAAGCTCGCTCCTACAGGGATCACTGTTGCCAGTAACCCACGGCCTTGAGGAATGCCTCATTGACGTTGTGCGTGTCCAGCAGCACCCGCCGCACCTGGCGCGAGAGCTTGCTCTCGGTGGCGACAAAGCTGTACAGCGAACCGCCCGGCAGCGTCAGGTTCTGCACCGTCTCGAGCAGGTCATCCTGGCCGCGCACCACCCAGATCACTTCCACTTCGGCAGCGCTGGCCAGCGGCTGCTGTTCCGCCGCATTGGCGATCTCGATCACCGCCAATACCTTGCGCCCCGCCGGCAATTCGTCCAGGCGCCGGGCAATCGCCGGGATCGCGGTTTCATCGCCGATCAACAGGTAGCTGTCGAAGATATCCGGCACGATCATCGAGCCACGCGGCCCGCCGATGTGCAGGTGCTGACCGACCTTGGCCTGCTCGGCCCAGGTGGAGGCAGGGCCATCGCCATGCAGCACGAAGTCGATGTCCAGCTCGCCGATGTCCAGGTCGTACCGGCGTGGGGTGTAATCGCGCATGGCGGGTTGCGGGCCGTCGCCGCGCAGGTTGAAGTCGGGGCTGTCCAGCGCCGCTTGTTCGGCGGCGTTCTGTGGGAACAGCAGCTTGATGTGATCGTCACTGCCCAGGCTGATAAAGCCCGCCAGTTCCGGCCCGCCCAGGGTGATGCGGCGCATGCGCGGGGTGATGTCGACCACCCGCAGGACTTCGAGGCGGCGGCGTTTGATTTCGTGGGTCACGCGGTGGATGGCTTGGGTATTCATTGAGCTTTCCCGTCGGCAATGGCTTGGGCGGTGCTGTTGAGCAGCGCCGCGACACGAACGATTTCTTCCGGGCTCCAGCGCCCGTGGTGCGAATGCAAGGCGTGGCGCAGGTTATGCACCGCCTCGTGGATTTCCGGCGGACGGTCCTGGCCCCGCAGCGAACGTTTGCTCACATCCATGCGCATGCGAATGCCTTCGAGGGCAACCGCCTGTTCGCTTAAGAAGAGACGACCGGCGTCGGTGATTGTGTAGCGTTTTTTTCCGTCTTCGGCGTCGCCGGTAATCAATTCGCTTTCTTCGAGAAAGGTCAGCGTGGGGTAGATCACGCCGGGGCTGGGGCTGTAGGCGCCGTCGAACAGGGTCTCGATCCGGCGAATCAGGTCGTAGCCATGGCACGGCTGTTCGGCGATCAGCGCCGGCAGCAGCAGTTTCAGGTCGCCGGGCGCGAAGACCCGTGGGCCACGGCCGCCGCGCTCGCGGCCTGGACGTTTGTCGAAGCCGTCGCGGCTGTCACCGGGGTCGCGGTGTGAATGATGGTCTCTCATTTCGGGTGCTCTCGTTTGGTTTAGATACAACGTAAGATATATCTTATTGCCGCCGCAACCTCGGCAGACGAACGGTCATCTCGCGTCTTGTGAGACGGGACTCGAAACGGGCCGATCAGCGCACTGACCCTTTCGACATATTCGCCAACTTGTTAGTTGGCGTGCCCCAGTAATTACTGTTGTTTTTTATAATATGTAATCCTATTCTTACGGACTTGTTCTGCACTAAATCATTCTCGTTAAGTTGATGTAGTCCGTTTCTTACGGTTGATTCAAAAGTTTTGGCAAAGTGCCATAATTTTCCTATGTGTCTTGGTGTGACAAGGCTACGTGAATAAGCGAATCGACCGGCTTTCATATTCAAAATCGAAATGGATAATTGCCCGGCCTCGAACGAACTCCTGAATTGCAATACAAGTAATTGGAAAGCATCCGATTTCCATTGCTTCGGGAAATTGTTCTGGCGCTGGGTTAATTAAGTCCTGTGCGTAACTAAGCCAGGATTTCGTTTTGATTTTTAATACATGTGAGCCTCTGCAAATGAAGACTAAAGTAAAAGCTGCGCTGTTGACTGTCGGCCTGTTGGCGGGTTCGATCTCTGTTGCTAATGCGGCGGACGGGACGATTACATTTACCGGTTCGGTCCATTCGGGTGCTTGCTCTATCAAGCCTGAGTCTGTGGATCAGTCAGTTGCACTTGGCGCTATTGCAAAGCATCAGTTGCAATCCGGCGGCAAGTCCACCGCCCGCCCCGTGGCGATCGAGCTTGAAGGGTGCGACCTGTCTGGCCTCACCGATAACACCGTGACCACTACCTTCACCGGTGCACCGTCCAGCGTTGTGCCTGGCGGCATCGGCACGGTCGGCAGCGCGGGCGGCATCGGCATCATGATGACCCACGGCGGCAAAGCGATTGAGCTGGGCGTGCCAACCACTCCGCAGGCCATTGTTGCCGGTAATAACACCCTGCAGTTCGGCGCCTACGTACAAGGCCAGGCGACAGGCGACATCGTTCCTGGTGATTTCAGCGCGGTCACCAACTTCACCTTGGCTTATCAGTAAGTGTTTCCCCCGCCACCACTGGTGGCGGGGGAAAACTGGCGGGAGATCAAGGTGAAAACATTCATAAGTCTCGCTATTGCCTCTTCATTGACGTTGTTCATCAGCCCTTGTGATGCCGCGCAGACGCGTGTGCAAGGCGATGGGCTCGTCACGCTGGGAGGCGAGATCATCGACTCGGCCTGCGGGCTGGAAGCGGTCACTGCCGATCAGACCATCGACATGCCTCCCGAACCCATCGGCCGCCTGTTGCGAGAGGGCGCGGGGCAAATGCAGCCGTTCCAGCTACGGCTGGTCAACTGCACCGTGACGCGTCCCGACCCGCTGCGCCCCGGCGAAACGCTGCCGGACTGGGAGCATCTTCGCGTGACGTTCGACGGGCCCAGCGATATGGGCGGGCGCACCTTTGCGGCCTTTGGGGCCTCGCAGGGGGTTGCTTTCCATATTGAGGACGCCGCTGGCCAGGTGAGTGTGCCGGGAGTGCCGATGGCGCTGCTGCCGGTGGTTGATGGCGACATGACACTTCATTACAGGCTCCGCCTGGTGGGCAACGGAGTGCCGCTGTTGGCAGGGGCTCACCGCGCGGCAGTGCGGTTCAAGTTGGAATACTTTTGAAGATTGAGTTGCGTGTATGTTGAATACGTCGAAAGTCATGAATACGCTGCGCCCCAGCCTCTTTGGCGGGTTGATATCACTGGCTGGAACTGCAATGGGCGCCGGGGATATTGAGTTTAATACCGACGTTCTTGATCTGATTGATCGCTCCAATATTGACCTGTCTCAGTTTGCACGCAGTGGGTTTATCTTGCCTGGCACCTACTCGATGGTGGTCCAGCTCAATACCCAACCTATATCTGAACAATCGGTGGCGTTCTTTGCCCCCGATGATGATCCCAAAGGCAGTGTGCCCTGTTTATCGCGCGAGCTTGTCGAGCAACTGGGCCTCAAGGCGTCCGGTGCTGACCAGCTGAAGTGGTGGAAGGGCGGGCAGTGCCTGGATGTCACGGGCTTGCCCGGCATGGAAGTCAGTGCCGACCTGGGCACGTCCACCCTGGACATCAACCTTCCCCAGGCCTACCTGGAATACAGCGCCATCAACTGGGACCCGCCGTCACGTTGGGACGAGGGGGTGCCGGGGCTGCTGGTCGACTACAACATGACGGCGCAGTCCAGCTACCGCAAAGGTGACGGTACGCGCAATGACCTCAGCGGTAACGGCACACTCGGGGCCAATGCCGGGGCCTGGCGCCTGCGGGCGGATTGGCAAGGGCGTGTCGAGAAAGACCGCGAGGCGCAGGCCAGCCGGCAAAAACTGGAGTGGAGTCGCTATTACGCATATCGCGCCATTCCTGCGCTGAAGGCACGCCTGGTGTTGGGCGAGGACTACCTGTATTCGGACCTGTTCGACAGCTTCCGCTTTACCGGTGCCGGGCTCAAGTCAGACGAAAGCCAGCTGCCGCCCAACCTGCGGGGCTATGCACCGGAAGTGGTCGGGGTGGCCAAGACCAATGCAAAGGTTGTCATCAGCCAGCAGGGGCGTGTGCTCTATGAAACGCTGGTGGCGGCAGGCCCTTTTCGGATCCAGGACCTTAACGACGCCGTGTCCGGCACGCTGGATGTGCGGGTCGAGGAGCAGGACGGTTCGGTACAGAAATTCCAGCTCGATACGGCCGGCGTTCCCTACCTGACGCGTCCCGGGCAGGTCCGTTACAAGCTGTCTGCCGGGCGACCGTCCAACCTGCAGTACCACTCCCACGGTGACTTTTTCGGCACCGGCGAATTTTCCTGGGGAATCAGCAATGGTTGGTCGCTGCTGGGCGGTGCGATAACGGATAACAACTACCGTGCGCTGTCGGTGGGGGCGGGGCGGGATTTGCTGGCGTTCGGGGCCGTTTCCCTGGACGTCACCCAGTCTCGCGCCAGCCTGTGGAACCAGACACTTTCGGGCAAATCCTACCGCCTTCAATATTCCAAGAACTATGAAGAGTACGACAGCCAGGTCACCTTCGCCGGTTACCGGTTCTCCGAGAAGAACTACTTGAGCATGAGCCAATACCTGGATGCTCGGCACTATGGGCTGAACGGTGAATTGGGTGGGCGCGGCGTGTTCGATGAAGACGGTAACTTCATTGAACACTGGAAACCCATTGGCGGTAACAAGGCGCTGTATACGGTCACGGTGAACAAACAGTTCCGCGATCTGAACACCACGGTGTATGCCAGCTACAACAAACAAACCTATTGGAACCGGCCGGACACCCAGCGCTGGAACCTGTCGGCGTCTCGTTACTTCAACGTGGGCTCTGTCAGGAACATGAGCCTGTCGCTGAATTTATATCGCACCCATGAATACCAATATAAGGACAACGGAGCAGCGCTGACGGTCAGCCTGCCGTTGGGCCCCACCGGCACCCTGTCGATGGATGCCAACAGGGCCGGCGGCAAAAACAGCTTTACCACACGCTACGCCGATCGCCTGGATGAACGTAACAGCTACCAGGTCAGTGCCAGCGACACCTCGGCCAGCGGCTACCTGAGCCATATTGGTGACCAGGCCGACATCGACCTCAGCGCCACGACGCAACAAGGCAATAACCGCACCCTCAGCGCATCCGTGCGTGGCGGCGGCACGCTCACGCCTTACGGCGGGGCGCTGCATCGAACCACCAGTACCGGCGGAACCCGGCTGCTGGTCGATACCGCCGGTGTGCCCGATGTGCCCGTGCGGGGCTACGGCACGCCGACCCGCAGCAACGCGTTCGGCAAGGCGGTCATCTCCGACATCACCAGCTACCAGCGTACGGCGGCCAGTGTTGACCTGGAGAAATTGCCCAGCGATGTCGAGGCCACTCAATCCGTGACGCAACTGACCCTCACCGAAGGGGCCATTGGCTACCGATCCCTGGAAGTGATTTCCGGCCAGAAAGCCATGGCGGTTCTTCGCCTGCCGGATGGCAGCGCACCGCCCTTCGGCGCCACGGTGAAAAACCGCAAGCAGCAGGACACCGGGGTGGTGAATGACGGCGGGGATGTCTACCTGAGCGGCATTCAGGCCGGCGAGCAGATGATCGTCAGTTGGGGCGGCACCGAGCGCTGCGTCCTGACGCTGCCCGTCGAGTTGCCAACGGATGCGTTCACCGATGCCCTGCAACTGCGCTGCCAGAGGGTAGCCGTCGATCAAGCCTCACCCGAGCCAGCCACCCTGACCGGCCAGCGAAACACTATGGAGAACCCATCCTCATGAAACACCACATACGTTTTACCTACGCACTGCTGCTGGCGGTCTTGAGCCAGAGCGCCAACGCCGCTGTCGGCCTGGACCGTACCCGCGTGATTTTCGACGGTGGCAAAGACGCAACCAGCGTCAACATCACCAACAACAACCCCCAGTTGCCGTACCTGGCCCAGGGCTGGATCGAGGATGAAGAGGGCAACAAGATCACCTCGCCGTTGATCGTGCTGCCACCGGTCCAACGCCTGGAGCCCGGCAAGCAAAGCCAGGTAAAAGTCCAGGCGTTGCCGGCCGCCAAATCGCTGCCCCAGGATCGGGAGACGGTCTACTACTTCAACCTGCGGGAAATTCCGCCGCGCAGCGACAAGCCCAACACCCTGCAAATCGCCCTGCAAACCCGGATCAAATTGTTTTACCGGCCGCAGGCAATTACCCCCACCCAGCAGGACCTGTCCAACCCATGGCAGGAAAAGCTGACCCTTACCCGGCAAGGCGATCACTACCAGGTGAATAACCCCACGCCTTACTACGTGACCCTGGTGGATGCGCGCAGCAGCAAGGACGGCAAGACCATACCGGGCTTCGAGCCGGTGATGGTCCCGCCCAAAGGCACGCAGGCCCTGGGGCCGACTGCCAAGGAGCTCGGCACCACCCCCTATTTGTCCTACGTGAATGATTACGGTGGCCGTCCGCTGCTGGCGTTCACCTGCAGTGGCGAGACATGCAAGGTGAACACGCAACTGTCTGTGGCCAATCAGTAGTGCCTGCTGCCGGAGAACGTCATGAAGTTGCACACAGTGAAGGTCTTGGGCGGTCTGTTGCTGGCCCTGATGGGGCCGGCGCACGCCGCGGATGACGAGGATGTGGAGGGCATGGTCGGGATGCTCAACATTCTCGGGTCCATGCATGAAACCCCCTGCAGCCTGGAGATGGCATCCCTGCACCAGACGATCGACCTGGGCCCGGTGTCGGCCAGCCAGTTGCAACGGCCGGGTGACCAGGCGACCTCCGTGGCCTTTCAACTGCTGTTCGAGGATTGCCGGCGCACCGCCGGCCGCATCGCCAGTGAACGCACGGGGAACCTGACATGGAGTGCTTATCAACCGGTGCTCTCGGTGGCGTTCATCGCACCAGCCGATGCCGACGATTCACGGCTGGTCAAGGTGCAAGGCATCACCGGGATGGGCCTGCGCCTGACCGATTCCCAGGGGCGCGATGTACAGCTGGGTTCAAGGGGGGAGCCATTGTTCTTGCCCTTGGGCCGCAACACGCAGACCTGGAACGTCCAGCCCACGCGCACCCCGGCACCCCTGACCAGCGGTGCATTCCGGGCCGTGGTGGATTTCAGGCTCAATTATGAGTAAGGGCAGAACAATGACCAGGTTAACCGGCCCGTGGGCCATTTTTATCGGTGCGGGACTGCTGTGGGCGGTCAGCCAGGGCGTGCAGGCCGATACCAACCTGACGATCCGCGCGGTGATCATCGCGCCGCCGCCATGCGTGATCAACAGCGGCGGCACGCTGAATGTGCCGTTCGGCAATGACCTGCTGACGTCACGGATTGATGGCGTGAATTATCGACGGGACGTGCCGTATACCGTCACCTGCAGTCCTCCCGTTTACAGCAACGCGATGACCCTGGAACTCAAGGGCGCGGCAGCCGGGTTTGATAACAAAGTGCTCTCGACCCCCAAGACCGACCTGGGGGTCAAGCTCTTCGCCAATGGGGCGGACTGGCCGCTGAATACGCCGCTCAGGTTTACCCATCCGACCTTTCCGGTCGTGCAGGCGGTGCCGGTCAAGCGCGCAGGCAGCACGCTGACGGGCGGGGCATTTGCGACCGCCGCCACCCTCGTGATCGAGTACCAATAATGAGGAAACGATCAATGAAATGTTGGCCACAGCGAACGTTGCTCGGCTTGTGTTGCTTCGGCTTTTTCAGTGCTGCGTCGGCCAACCTGACGTTCAACGGAACGCTGAACGAGCCGCCGCCCTGCACGATTGATTCGGGCAGCACGATTGAAGTCGATTTCGGGGATGTCGGCACCAAGCGTGTTGATGGCGTGAAATATCGCAGGGCCGTCGGCTACACCATCCGCTGCGGCGCCTCCACGCTGCCGTGGCTGTTGAAGTTGAGCGTCAAGGGCGCAGAGACAAGCTTTGATAACGCGGCCCTGCAGACCACTGCGCCTGACCTGGGCATTCGGCTGTACCAGAACAACGCGCCGTTTCGCCTCAACACGCCGCTGGACATCAGCCTGGCGGCACCGCCGACCTTGGAAGTGGTGCCGGTCAAACGGCCGGGTTCGGTCCTGAAGGCCCAAGGGTTCACGGCGGTGGCCACGCTGTTGGCTGAATACCAGTAGGAGTCGAGTGTATGCGACACGCAATGATTCATAAGGGGCTGGTCCTGCTGCTGACCTTCGGCCTGGCGGCCACGGCGCAGGCGGTGGACAACCTGAGGTTCAAGGGCAACCTGGTGGAACAGGCCTGCACCATCCGCCCGGGCGATGAAGCCATCACCCTGGAGCTGTGGGACCTGACCAGCAAGCACCTCTACATCAACACGCGCTCAGTGGGCAAACGTTTCACCCTGCACCTGGATGACTGCAATACCACCATCAGCGACTCGGTGACCATCCTGTTCAACGGTGCGGAAAACCGCGCGCTGCCCGGTTTGTTTGCGCTGGACGGTGGCAGCGGTGCCTCTGGTATCGGGCTGGGTTTGGAGACACTGAGCGACAAGCCGGTGCCGGTGAACAAGGTCGGCGACGAACAGAAATTGAGCCCCGGCAACAACGTCATCCTGCTCAAGGCCTATGTGCAGGGTGAGCCGGATGCCCTGCGGGACAAGACCATCGGGCACGGCAGCTACCGTGTGACTTCGACGTTTACGCTGGATTATCCGTAACGGTAAACCGTTATGCATGGGATGAAAGAGAACAACATGAAACGACTATTTGGAGCCGTTGTGCTGCTTGCCCTGGCTGGCGTCACGACGACCGTGAAAGCGGCTGATTGCCGGGTCAATGGCGGCAATTGGCAACGGGTGAGCATTGGCGGGACGTTGAACCTGCAGGTTCCGGTGAATGTGCGGCTGGAGGTGAATGAGCCGCGCATTCTCCTGTCCGGGGTGAGGATCGAATGCCGGTTTGAACCGGACAGCTATACCCCGGATGGACGGCAGGACTACTGGGCCACCGGGACGAGGATCGGCCCGGCCTGGTCGCCTGGTCCGAAGTTCGTCAGCCAGACGACCGGCTTGCGTATCAATGGCAGTTATTGGAACACGCCTATCCAGGCGGGTATCAGGATTGCGACCATGCCTAACAATACGTCTCCGATCCCGATCGATGTCATCCCTTATATATTGATCCGCAACAACCCGACCAACCCGATCGACATTCGAATAGGTGACACTCTGGGCGTGTTACGTCTCGACCAGACCAACAACTACGATTCCTTTTCCACGAGCCTGCAGCTTACGTACATCGCCAACAACGACTTCACCATCTCCCCGTCGTCGTGCACGATCAACAATAACCAACCGATCGAAATCAACTTCGGCAACGTGCACCAGAGGGCGATAGGCACCGACCCCGTATCAACCACCGTTCGTACCGATCGCACGCTCACCTACCGGTGCCCGGACCCGGGGATTACCACGCCGATCACCATTACCTACAAAGGCACGCCGTCCTCGTTCAACGCCAATGCGCTGGTGATGAGCAATCCGAACGTGGGCACGGCCCTTGTCCGTCAGGGGACTGCGGTTCGAGTCAATGGCTCGTTCCTGACCCGTATCACCAACAGTTCCGGGAGCGACGTTGTAACGTTCGCCCTGGTCAAGCAGGCGGGGTCCCTGCCTGTCGAGGGGCCGTTGAACGGCAGCGGCGTACTGGTAATGGGGGTGCCATGACACACCCATACGGTCAGACCTGGCGCGTGACGCGGTTACGTTGTTGGCTGTGGCGTTCCAAAGCCTGGTGGGTCAACTCGCGCATCCATTGTTTTTCGCGGTAGCCCAGTTCGTTGAGCAGCAGGTTGTAGCTGTCGTCCGTCATGGGTTGCCCGGTCAGCACCTGCGGGTGCGGTACACCCAGGGCGTCGGCGAGGCCGATCAGCGTGAGCCTCAACGCTTCCTTCTGCTCGGCGGGTAAGCCGTTGGCCTGGGCCAGCCTGGCCTGGGCTTCCTGCAGTTCATCAAGGCGTGCGCATTGTTCGTCGAAATGCCGGGCATTGGCCTCAAGGGTGTTCGGGTGGTGGTCGTGCAGGTACTGTTCCCAATAGGGCTCCAGCAACATCTGGTTGACCAGGCCATCGCCTTCGCCCAGCTCCAGCACCGTGCTGTAGGCCTGTTCGATCTGCGTGGGTTTTACGTCGCCGGTGTCGCGGTACAGCATGTGTTCCGACAGCCAGGGCAGGTCGAGGCGCTTGGCCAGGGAGGTCTGGTAGCTCAGGTAAACCTCCACGTCGTCCACGTTACCCATCACGCCCTCCCGTCGTTGCGAACGCAGCCATTGGCCGAGGCCGCCTTCGGCTTCGGGTTTGAGCCGATGGGCAATGTCCTCGCTGGCGATGCGGTTCAATTGCTTGAGCCGTGCATTGCCCTTTGCCAGCGTCACCAGTTTGCCCTCGCGCTCGCTGGCCGAGGCGGAGTAACGCTGGGCTTCGCTGACCAGCACTTCGATGCCCAGGTCATTGAAAATCTGTGCACTGCCGTCGGCGCACAGGCCGGGAAAACTGGCCATCTTGAACAGCTTTTCACGCAGCGCCGTATCGTTGTGGGCCGCCTCCAGCAAACGCCAGACGCGCTCGCGCAACGTTTCAAGATTGTCCCAATAGGTGTCCATGTCCTGGGGCCGCTGGAAGAAGTCGGGCGCTTCAAGGGCCTTGATCACCTCGAACAAACCCTGGGAGCCGTGCTCGCGCTCCACCGCTTGCCACAGCTCCTGGCGCCTGCCCAGTAACGGCGGCCTGACCCGTTCCAGCCACGGGCCGCTCTCTCCACGGGGTTCATAGCTGCGGTTGGGGTCCAGTCCGGCGGCTTCGCGGTACTGCTCGTACAGCAGGCGCTGGTCGTTGAGCAGGGTGTTGCGGTCCAGGCGGGTATGGGCGACGGTCCGGGCCTCGGCGCTATCGGCCATGAGCGCTGGCACATGATCAATCCGGGTTTGGCTCAGGTCCAGCAGGAAACCCTCCTCCCGTGGGTGGGCAAACAGCCCGGTGGGCCATTGGGTGATGGGGGTGCGGCTCAGGAACAGGCGGCGCAGGTGCGGCATTTTCGAGATGTTCGGTGGCTGCGTCAGCGGGTTGCGGTACAGGTTCAGGTTGCGCAGGTGCTTGAGGTTTTTCAGGCGCGCAACGTCGCCGTTGAGCAGCGTGATCTGGTTTTCCCCCACGTTGAGGTCGCGCAGGTAGCGCATGTTGGCGATGGGCTCGGGCAGCCGCGTCAGTTCGTTCGCACTGACGTCCAGCTCCCGCAGGGACGGGAATGCCTGCAGAAAGGGCCACTGGCTGTCGTTGAACATGCAGTTGGCCAGCTTCAGTTGGGTGACGTGCTCGAAACCATTGCCCAGCAGCGGCAGGCTGCCGGGCAGGTCCAGGGCGCTGAGGTCCAGGCTCGCGCCGCTCTGCACCTGGCCCAAGTCGTCGCGGTGCTCGGCGAGGCGGTCTTCCCAGCAGCGATAGAGTTTGTGCGCAATGATATTTTTACGCAGTTTTTCCTCCCGGGCCATGCGGCTGTTTTTGGGATGGGGGCCGGGCAGGCGCTTCCATTGCTCCAGCTCCCGGTACAGGTTGTGCCGCTGCAGGACCAGGCGATTGAGGACATCGTTGTTCAGCCCCGGGCCGATCTCATTGAGGAACCGTTGCAGGCGTTCCTCCTCCAGGGTCGGGAACAGACTGGCCAGCACCTCCCGGGCGCGGGCCTGGCCCAGGTGCTCCTGGGCGCGGCGCAACCCGCCGAGGGCCGCGCCGCCGAGCAGGGTGGTGGTCTGCACATCTGCCGTACTGCGCAGCGGTGGCTCGGCCAGCACCCGGCGCCGTTCGGCCAGGGGTTCGAGGGTTTCCATCAGCCAATGCTTGAGCCCGGCGCCCTGGCCGGGCCGGTAGCCCAGTTCACATTGCTGCGCTTCGGACAGCGCGCGCAACAGGCATTCATACAGGGTATCCGGCCCATGCAGGCGCTGGCCCTGCTGATCGAACAGTTCGTAGCCCACGTCGTTCTGGCGCACCAGCACCCGGCGCCGGCGGGCATCGGCCGGCCCGGCTTCACAACGCAGCGTACCGCTGACCAGGCGATCGCGGATTTGCAGGTGCAGGTCGCCAAAGCCATCGCTGTAGCGCTTGAGGGTATTGAGCACCAGGCGCTCGGTACCTTCGGTGATCGCCCAGGGCGGGAAGAACCCCGCGTAGGCCTGGACACTGTGCTGGGCGAAGCTCAGTTCCCTGGCCTGATTGAGCAGGCGCAGCGGTACGTGGTGGTCCAGGGTTTGCCGTTCGGCCGGGGTTGTGCCGGCCAGCAGGGTGTCGGCCAGCGGCCGGTCCAGCGGGCTGACCTGCTCGCGCAAACGGCGTCCATGGGGATCGGCGCTGACCTGGCGGGCCTGATGGATGTAGTCGGCGATGTCACCGGTCTGGCGCGCCACCGAGTCCGCCAGTTGATCGCGCAAGGTTTGCACGCGCAGTGCTTGCGGCACGTCGCCGCCCAGCAGGTGCCTGATCGACGGCTCATCGAGAAACTCCAGCACCCGCGCCGGCAACTCGCCGGACATCACCTCGGCCAGGCTCAATTGCAGCGTGTCGGCCGGCGATGCCTGCGGGTTGGCGTACTTGTGGGAGTCACCGCTCTTGTCCGAGCGCACGAACACTTCCAATGCCTTGGTTTGGGGCCAGCCCGGCAGCTCGGTGATGGTCTGCTCGAACCAGGCGGACGTCGCATCCAGCGGCAGCGGTGCGCCGGCGCGAATGGTGTGCACGGTCTGTGTGGCAGCGCGCTGGGCTTCATAGCGATTGAGGGTCGCTTCCAGCAGCGGCGGGGTCGGCCGGTTTTGCACGTAAAGGTTGCGCAGCACACCGTCGTCGGCACCGCTGATGCGTTGCATCTGCTGCAGTTGCTGGTTGCTGAAGGGCGCCGTGCGCGGCCCCAGGCGGCGCATCAGCGTGGCGCTGTCCCAGGTGCGCGGTTGCTCGGCTTCATGTACGAAGGCGCCGTCGCCGTTGAACCGCACCAGGGGTTGATAGGCGTTGGCGCGATCCGGGTGAGCGATACGCGTGTCGCCGGTTTCAGGGTCTGCCTGCACTTCGAAGTGAGTACCTTGCAGCGCGAGGATCTGCTTGCCCCGATGGGTGTGCAGGCCGTCGACAATGGGCGACTGGTCGAGGTTTTTCACAGCATAGGGCGCAATATCCGGGTGCCACAGGCGCGTGCTGCCGTCGGCCCGCACCACCGGGCGCAAGCCTTCGACGAAGGGGCTGAGCTTGAGCCGTGCGACATGGCCCAACTGGCTGGCAGCACCGAACAAGGCAAACTGGATCACGCTGTCGGCCACCGCGACCACTTGCTCCGCCGCCTCGGCACCGCGCCCCTGAGCCCAATCGACAATCCCCTCGAACACCTCGTCGGTGATCTGGTACAGGCTGTAGGCGAGCATCGCTTCACCCAGCAGCGGCACGAAGGGTGTCAGCACCAGCAGCGCCGCATTGAAGATATCCCCGAGGATTTTTTCCAGGTTGTCCCACCAGGCCCAGCGCGCGTGGCGGTCGGCGGTGGCGGTGGGCACGGCGATGTCCAGGGCATCGTTGACGATCTTGTTCAACTTGAGGCGGTACTGGTAATTCCACAGGTCATTTTCGGCGGCGAGCGTTGAGCGATTGATGTGATCGTCACCGATAGCCTGCACGCTGAATTGCAGGTTTGGCTGGGTGGTCGGGGTGTCGCGCCAGCTGGGACGCGGGTCGGTGTGGGCGGTTTGATGCCAGCGCACACGGCTCAAGCGTGTATTGAGCCCGGCAAAGAATTCACCGCGCCTGGCGTGGTCGATGAACTGGCTGAAGAAGGTCTGGTAGCGCTGGCTGTCCCGCAGTTTTTCCGTGAGGTGGCTGAGGAAGGCCGCAGGCGAAGGGTATTGCTTCAGAGGGTGTTCGGGGTCTGCGGGGATGTACACCAGCACCTTGCCGACGGGTCGGGTGGGCTGCGGGACAAACAGCAACAGGATGCCGGTCAATGCCGTGTTCATCAGGCTCAGGGTATGGCATCCAAGCGCCTGACCGTCCAGCAGCGCGACGCGGCCGGCGATCAGGTCGAGCACGGCGCCGTGGGCATCGGCGTCGATGTCCCGGTTGATCAAGGCCAGGTGCGCCGCCGTACCCAGGGCAGTCTTCTGAGTGGCAATCATCTGCAGGCGCACGGCCCGGGTCACCGCCGGGTCATAGAACCCCAGGGCCTGGCGCAGGCTTTTCTGGTAGCGGGCGCCCAGGTCCAGGGTGCGGCAGATGTGCTTGAACTGTTCAGCGGTCAATAACGCGCCGGTGATGGAGTGGCGCAAGGTCAGTGTATCCCGCTGCCCGCGTGGGTCTTCGGCGGACAGGAAGGCGTAGTCGACGAAGGTGTCCGAGGCGGCAAAGTTGGCCAGCGCGACGTCCAGCAGCGACAGGGTTTTGCTTTGCTCCCCACGATTGAAATCGTGCACCCACCAGGCAACTTTGGCGCTGGCATACAGCCGCAGGCAGGTGGTTCTGACGTCAATCTCGCCATAGGCCTTCAAGGCATTTTTCAGCAGCGGTTCGGCGAAGGCGTACACGTCGGTCAATGCCTGGAATCGCTGGTCCATCGCAGCCTGCTGCTGCCAGTGTGCGGCGATCGCGGGCTTGAGCGCTTGATGCTGGCTGGCGCTGGCATGGGGATAGTGGCGGATGCCTTGGTGGGCGACGTCGTTGAGTGCGCACAGGCGGAGTGGCGAGGTGGTTTTCAGCCAGTGCGGCAGGGCGTTTTCGATAAACGCGTGGTGCAGGGACTGGTCGGGTATGTCGGCCATGGGGGCAACCTGTAGAGCTCAAAAAGAAGGCTTGAGTCTATGCACCGGCACGGCTGCGGATAAGTTTGAATAGTGGGTGGAAACCGCGGCGGATCCCTCAGTAATCCGCAAGTGAAAAGCGCAGGGATAGGCCCATCAGCGCACGCTGCATAAGCTGTTGTTGCCCGGTTGCAGATAGGGCGTAAGAATCGGCGCCATGCCCTTGAGTACCTGTACCGGCAACGCCGAAGTGAACTTGAAACCCTGGGCCGAAGCGCCGGGGACGAAGGCGGTCAACGTGCCGAAATGATGCTCGCCGATGTAGAACACGAAGGTCGCCGTGCGGTTGATCGCCTTGGAGCTGAGAATCCGCCCGCCGGCGCCGATGGCTTCGATCCGGTTGTCGCCGGTACCGGTCTTGCCACCCATGGCCAAAGGCGTACCGTCCGCCAGTTTGAAACTGCCGGACACGCGCCGTGCAGTGCCCGCGTCCACCACCTGGGACAGCGCCCCCTTGAGTGCCGTGGCCACCTCGGAAGGCATCACGCGCTTGCCGCGATTGGGGTCGTTGACCAAGCGGGTTTCGTACGGGGTGTCGGCGGCAAAGCGCAGGCTGTCGATACGCAGGGTGGGCTGGCGCACGCCATCGTTGAGGATGATCCCCACCAGTTCCGCCAGGGCCGCCGGGCGGTCGCCGGAGCTGCCGATGGCCGTGGCAAGCGACGGCACCAGATGGTCGAAGGGGTAGCCGACTTTTTGCCAGCGCTGGTGAATATCGAGGAACGCTTCGATCTCCAGCATGGTGCGGATGCGGCTGTCGCGGGCACTCTTGTGGCGGCTCTTGAACAGCCAGCTGTAAACCTCCTGGCGCTCGTGTTCACTGGCGGCGGTGGCCTGGGTGAAGGTGGCGTCGGGGTTGTTCAGCAGGTAGCCCATCAGCCACAGATCCAGCGGGTGAACCTTGGCGATATAGCCTTGGTCAGGCAGGTCGTAGGCGCCGGGGCCGTAATTCTGGTAGAGCTTTTCGAGGCGCTCGTCGGTGAGTTTTTCAGGGCTTTTGACGCTGCTCAAGTGCGAGCGGACGAAGCTCTTGAAACTCGCCTGGCTGGCGTTGGGCAGCAGGTAGCGGTGTACGGCGGCCAGGCGGATGGCGGTGGGGTGCATGCCATCGAGGAAAGTATCGAGGCGCGCCTGGGTATCTTTGTTGCGGTACTTTTTCCAGAACTTGAGCAGGAACGTAGTGCCCTCGCGGTCGGCAAACTGGGCCAGGTATTCCTGGCGGCGCGGGTCGTTGTCGTCCTTGAGCAACTCGGCGCTGTTGTTCGGGCCCTGGTAGGTGGTGTAGCGCACCAGGTCGCGCATCAAGCGAATGAACGGCAGGTTGATGGACTCGCGCAGGGCCTCGATCAAGGTGGGATTGCGGCCGTTGTCCTGGCTGCGGAAGTTGTGGAAGTGGTGCATGCCGCCGCCGGTGAAAAAGCCTTCGCCGGTGTTGGCCGAGTATTGGCGATTGAGGGCGGCGTCGAGCATGGCCGGCAGGTTGCGGTCGCTGTTCTGGATCAGGTAATCGAGGGCCCAGCGGGTGATGCGGTCCTGGTCGTCCACCGGAATCTTGCGCAACTGGGCAGCCGGCATCGCGCCGTATTTGTCGTGCAGCTCGCTGACGATTTGCAGGTAGGTGGTCATCACCCGCAGCTTGGCGGTTGAACCCAGTTCCAGCTTGCTGCCTTCGTTGATGTCGAATGGCTGGTCGGTGCTGTCGGTTTGCACGCGCACGCGGGCACCGTCGGGTGTCATCTCGTAGAGGTTGAAACTGTAGCGAACCTGAGCGGTGCTGGCGGGCGTCAGCAGCGTGGGCCCGAGCAGGCCGATCTGCGCGGCGAAAGTGGGGTCGGCGAGTTGCTTGAGGTACGTGCTGGCCTGGCTTTGCAGGTCGGCTTGCAAGGTGCTCGTGGCAGAGAGATCGAGTCGGTCGAGGTCGTACAGCGGCTGGTTGAGCAGGGCGGCCAGGCGAGTGCGGGCGACGCTGATGCCCTTGTTGGTTTCGATTGGCTGGATCGTCGGTTGTTGCTGCCAGTCACGGTAGGTGACTTTGCTGGCGAGGGCTGCGCTGGCCAGCGCCGGGTCGATCACGTTGTTTTGTGCGAGCAGGCGGATGTGGCTGTCGGTGAGGTCCGCCAGTTCCTTGTGGCCCTTGGACAGATAGTGAGACGGGCGACGCTGGGCGATCATCAGCGACAGCACCTCGCGCAACGCCAGACCCTTTTGCGGCAGCTGTTTGGGGTCGGTGCCGATGAGCAGCGCGTTTGTCTGGTTGAAGTCGGCGCCGTACCACACGCGCAAGCCTTCGGCCATGCCGTGCACTTCGCCATGGCCGGGTACCGCCGACAGGGGCACGCTGTTGAGGTAGTCGCGCACGATGTCTTGTCGGGCCGCGAGGGTTTGCGGGCCGTCCTGATACGCGCGCACGCTGGCGGAAATCATCTGGCGGATTTTCTCGCCGCCGGACAGGGTCAGGCCGTCGGGCGAGTGGCGGTATTTTTCCAGCTGCGTGGCCAGGGTACTGCCGCCTGCCGTCTGGCCGGGCAGGTGCAAAAGCTTCGCCACCTGGGACCAGGCGGCCTTGGCAAAGCGCGGCCAATCCACGGCCGGGTTGAGTTGCGGGTTTTTCGGGTCCAGCAGGTCGCGGTCTTCGATAAACAGCAGGCTGCTGACCACCACCGGCGGGATCGCCGCAAAGCTTGGGTAGAACTGTTGTGGATACGTGAACTGATACAGCGGCGCGGCGCGGCAATCGGTGATGGTCAGGCCGGCCTGGATCTTTTCCGGGTAGGGCACGAACAGGCCGCGCTGGGCGTAGGCCATCAGGTCGGGGGAGAAGCGCGCTTGAGCCTGGATCAGGTAGTCACGCTTGATCAAGCGCGGCAGGAACTCGCCGAGGGCGCTGTAGCCCAGGCGCTTGTCAAAGGGCCCGGCGCCAGGGTAAACCCGCGCATCGCTGGGGCCCGAATGCATTTGGTAGGTGAGGGTTGAGGCAATGTCGGAGAAGGTCTTGGCCTGCAACCTTGAAGTGCGCATTTCCCGCAGGGCGGCAAAGCCCAGGGCGATCAGCGCAATCAGCAGCACCAGCCAGAACAGCCGCCACCACAACCGTCGGCGGGGAGGAGTGCTTTGTGGCAACGGCTGTTCATCCGGGCTATCGGTGGATACCGCAGCCTTGGTCGAAGCGTTTTGCCATAAAGCGCCCATAGTCGATTGATCCATTTACGTAGATTGATCGGACTTGGTTGAAGCTTAGACGGTGGTGGGCGAGTGGGGGGGATTTGTGAGTGTGATGCTGTTTGTGGCGAGGGGGCTTGTCCCCCGTTGGGCTGCTCAGCAGCCCCAAAACCTGCCATGAAGATCTTCCTGAAGAAATGCGGTGTGTTTACTGGGGCTGCTGCGCAGCCCAACGGGGGGCAAGCCCCCTCGCCACAGACAAGCCCTCTCCACACAGGAAAAATCAGAGCCAGGCTGCGTCCCATAGTGGGTAGTCACCAATATGTTCGACCAGGCCCGCTCGCAGAGGATTGGCGATGATGTAGCGGGCAATTTTGCGAAGGTCTTCATCGCTACGCACTGCTCGGTCATGGTAGCCAAGTTGCCAGAATCGTTCTTTGCTGCCGCGTGCGCGATTAATGGTGAGGGTGCTGCGGGATTTGGTACGTCCCACAGCCTGCGACAACGTTGTGCCTTGCAGCTCAAATAGCCAATGAAAGTGATCAGGCATGACGACCCATGCCAGAGAGTCGACCATTCCCAATTCATGGGTCTTCCTGAATTCTGCTACCAGTAGTCTTCCCAAATGGAAGTCTTTGAACAGGGGTTGCCGGTTGTGAACCACGGCGGTAATCAGATAAGGACGGCCAGATTCTGAATGTCGACCACGGCGTAACAGATGAGAGTTGGGTTGATGAAGCATTCCTTTGCTCCTTGAGGGGAAGTAGTCAATTGACGTTAGCAGCTGCTGTGGAGTGCTCTCTTGCAGTTCAGTGGCGGCGTGTTTCTCGAAGGTAGATTTGTGGCGAGGGGGCTTGTCTGTGGCGAGGGGGCTTGTCCCCCGTTGGGCTGCGCAGCAGCCCCAGTAAAGACACTGCATTTTCTGGATAGAACTTATGGCAGGTTTTGGGGCTGCTACGCAGCCCAACGGGGGACAAGCCCCCTCGCCACA
>NZ_JACARS010000132.1:0-41520 GCF_013386485.1 Pseudomonas sp. P7758
GTGGCCGTTACCTAAATAACGAATATGTACACATACCCAGAAACAATTCCCCCCGCACTCCGCCGCTACCAAAACTGTTCCCATGACGCGCACGTAACCCCCGCCTGTGACCTTTCTCTACGGCAAGGTGCCATCACCGCAAATGCAGTTACCCGCCTACACACTTAAACTCGGAAAAATCACGCACCCTTTTCGCGCATGCATTTCCTACATTGCCCTTTCCTGGATCAGAATCCACGGCGAAACCACCACCGCCCACAAACTCGGATCCCGCTCAACCAGATCCAATGCCCGCGTCGCAGACACCTCGCCAAGACTCCCCGCAGCCAGCCAGGCAGCGACTTTCTCACGGTTGTCCTCAGCCATGCCCTCGGCGGCCTCGATCAAATCCAGCCCGGCGTCGACCCACAATAGGGCACCCTTGGCAAAGAACGGCTCAAGCTCCTTCCAGGAAATTTCGGCAGTTTCACCAAGCAGCTTGGCATAGAGGGTGCTAGGTTCTTGCGTCATGGGAGTTCACCTGAAGAAAAAATCGGCGCAATCATACCGTCGAGCCCCAGGCAGAAAAACCCAGTTGCAAATGAGGCACCGAACGAAAGTGTCAGGAAAGCCAAGGATTGCCCGAAACTCTGGCATCACCCCGCCGCAATTCTGTCTTTTTCTTTCATTTAAGCGACATACCCGGGTTTTGCCCCCAGCAGCCAGCTTTTCAAGCGATCAACCGGCGCTCTACACTGTACCGGTACAGTTGCCAGGCCGCTGCCGGGGGATATCCGAGATATCTGATCCGGTTCTGCAGCTCACAAGGCCGCTAGAACTATAAAAAATACAACAGTAAGAGTGGAGCACTATGAATAAGGCTACTAAGCAGATTTCCAAACTGTTTGCCGCTATGGTCCTGGCCGGGGTTGCCAGCCATTCGTTCGCAGCTGACACCATCAAGATCGGTATTGCCGGCCCTAAAACCGGCCCTGTGACCCAGTACGGCGACATGCAGTTCATGGGTGCCAAGCAGGCCATCGCCGACATCAACGCCAAGGGCGGCGTAGATGGCAAAATGCTCGAAGCCAAGGAATACGACGACGCTTGCGATCCAAAACAAGCCGTGGCCGTAGCCAACAAAGTGGTCAACGACGGCGTCAAGTTCGTGGTCGGTCACCTTTGCTCCAGCTCCACTCAGCCAGCATCCGACATCTACGAAGACGAAGGCGTGATCATGATCACCCCGGCTGCCACCAGCCCGGAAATCACGTCCCGTGGCTACAAGCTGGTCTTCCGCACCATCGGCCTGGACAGCGCCCAGGGCCCTGCCGCCGGTAACTACATCGCCGACCACGTGAAGCCGAAAGTCGTAGCCGTTATCCACGACAAACAGCAATACGGTGAAGGCATCGCCACCGCCGTTAAACAAACCCTCGAGAAGAAAGGCGTGAAAGTTGCCCTCTTCGAAGGCATCAACGCTGGCGACAAAGACTTCGGTTCGCTGATCCAGAAGCTCAAGCAAGCCAACGTCGACTTCGTCTACTACGGCGGCTACCACCCTGAGCTGGGCCTGATCCTGCGCCAAGCCAAGGAAAAAGGCGTGAACGCCAAGTTCATGGGCCCTGAAGGCGTCGGCAACGACTCCATCTCGCAAATCGCCCAGAACGCTTCCGAAGGCCTGCTGGTTACCCTGCCGAAATCCTTCGACACCGATCCTGCCAACAAGGCAATCGTTGAAGAGTTCACCAAGAACAAGCAGGACCCAACCGGTCCGTTCGTGTTCCCGGCCTACTCGGCTGTTGAAGTGATCGCCGGCGGTATCGCTGCCGCGAAGAGCGAAGACACCGCCAAGGTGGCAGCGGCCATCCACGCCGGTACCTTCAAGACCCCGACCGGCGACCTGAGCTTCGACGCCAAGGGCGACCTGAAGGACTTCAAGTTCGTGGTCTACGAATGGCACTTCGGCAAACCAAAAACCGAAGTTTCCCCTCAGTAAGCCAGGCGTTACTGGTCAACAAGCCCACTGTGCAAGCAGTGGGCTTTGTTTTACGAGGTTTATGGGCCTGTCACCCGCGATCCGGGCGCTGGCTCACCTGAAAATCTTAAAACCGTCACCAGCGGTTCGCTGGCAAACGCTTTGTGCAACCTGATCACAGAACAGGGCACCGAGCCGGAAATTGACTCCACCAGTGAAATGCGTATCGGGTTTTTAGGAGCGCTGTAATGCCTGAGATCTATCATTTTTTCCAAACGCTGGTTAACGGCATGACCGTTGGCAGCACCTATGCCTTGATAGCCATTGGCTACACAATGGTTTACGGCATCATTGGAATGATTAACTTCGCCCATGGCGAGGTGTACATGATTGGTTCCTACGTGGCCTTCATCGCCCTTGCCGGGCTGGCCATGCTGGGTATCCATTCCCTGCCGCTGTTGATGACCGCTGCATTCCTGGCGTCCATCGTCGTAACCAGTGCCTATGGCTACAGTATCGAACGCGTTGCGTACCGCCCCTTGCGTGGCAGCAACCGCTTGATCCCGCTGATCTCTGCGATCGGCATGTCGATTTTCCTGCAGAACACCGTATTGCTGTCCCAGGATTCCAAGGACAAATCCATTCCCAACCTGATCCCGGGGAGCTTCTCCTTCGGCCCAGGTGGCGCACAAGAAGTGCTGATTTCCTACATGCAGGTCCTGGTCTTCGTCGTCACCCTGGTGGCAATGCTCGGCCTGACCCTGTTCATCTCTCGCTCCCGTCTGGGGCGCGCCTGCCGGGCCTGCGCCGAAGACATCAAGATGGCCAACCTGTTGGGCATCAACACCAACAACATCATCGCCCTGACCTTCGTCATCGGTGCCGCACTGGCGGCTATCGCTGCCGTGTTGCTGAGCATGCAGTACGGCGTGATCAACCCCAACGCCGGTTTCCTGGTGGGCCTCAAGGCCTTCACCGCGGCGGTATTGGGCGGCATCGGCAGCATTCCGGGCGCGATGCTCGGCGGGCTGGTGCTGGGGGTGGCTGAAGCCTTTGGCGCCGACGTATTCGGTGACCAGTACAAGGACGTGGTGGCATTCGGTCTATTGGTTCTGGTGCTGTTGTTCCGGCCGACCGGCATTCTGGGCCGTCCGGAGGTTGAGAAAGTATGAGCAGATATCTTAAATCGGCGTTTTTCAGCGCCTTGCTGGTCTGGGCCGTGGCCTTCCCGGTACTCGGGCTCAAGCTGAGCATTGTCGGGATCAACCTCGAAGTGCATGGCACCGGCCCCGTGACATTGACCATCATTGCCCTGTGCTCGGTGCTGATGTTCCTGCGCGTGCTGTTCACCCAGCAGGTCGGGGCACTCCTCAAGTCCAACCGTGGGCCGTTGGTTTCGCCCAAGGTCAGCCAGTTCCTGACCCTGCCGCGCACCCAGCGCTACATCATCATCGGCCTGATCGTGGCCGCGTTGATCTGGCCTTTCTTCGGTTCCCGTGGTGCGGTGGATATCGCGACGCTGATCCTGATCTACGTGTTGCTGGGCCTGGGCCTGAACATCGTGGTGGGTCTCGCCGGCCTGCTCGACCTGGGCTATGTGGGCTTCTACGCGGTGGGTGCCTACACCTACGCGCTGCTCTCGCACTACCTGGGCTGGGGCTTCTGGATCTGCCTGCCACTGGCCGGCATGGCGGCGGCCACATTTGGCTTCCTGCTGGGCTTCCCGGTACTGCGCTTGCGCGGTGACTACCTGGCGATCGTGACCCTGGGCTTCGGTGAAATCATCCGTCTGTTCCTGCGTAACCTCACCGATATCACCGGCGGCCCCAACGGCATCAGCAGCATTCCCAAGCCGACGTTCTTCGGGCTGACGTTCGACCGCACCGCGGCCGAAGGCATGCAGACGTTCCACGAGTACTTCGGGATCGACTACAACCCGGTGAGCAAAGTGGTGTTCCTGTACCTGGTGGCCCTGCTGCTGGCACTGGCGGCGCTGTTCGTGATCAACCGCCTGCTGCGCATGCCGATCGGCCGTGCGTGGGAAGCGCTGCGCGAAGATGAAATCGCCTGCCGTGCACTAGGCATGAACCCGACCGTCATCAAGCTTTCGGCATTCACCCTCGGGGCCACCTTCGCCGGTTTTGCTGGCAGCTTCTTCGCCGCTCGCCAAGGTTTGGTGACGCCGGAGTCGTTCACCTTCATCGAGTCGGCAATCATCCTCGCCATCGTGGTACTGGGCGGCATGGGCTCGCAGCTGGGCGTGATCCTCGCGGCGATCGTGATGATCCTGCTGCCGGAAATGATGCGTGAATTCAGCGAATACCGCATGTTGATGTTCGGCGCCATGATGGTGCTGATGATGATCTGGCGACCTCAAGGCCTGCTGCCCATGCAACGTCCCCACATGGAGCTGCGCAAATGAGCCGCGAGATCCTGAAAGTCGAAAACTTGAGCATGCGCTTCGGCGGTTTGCTGGCGGTCAACGGCGTGGCCCTGACCGTGCAAGAGAAACAAGTCGTGGCCCTGATCGGCCCCAACGGCGCCGGCAAGACTACGGTGTTCAACTGCCTGACCGGCTTCTACAAGCCGGCTGGCGGCACCATCCTGCTGGACGGCCAGCCGATCCAGGGCCTGGCCGGCCACGAGATCGCCCGCAAGGGCGTGGTGCGGACCTTCCAGAACGTGCGGTTGTTCAAGGACATGACGGCGGTCGAGAACCTGTTGATCGCCCAGCATCGCCACCTGAACACCAACTTCTTTGCCGGCCTGTTCAAGACTCCGTCGTTCCGCAAGAGCGAGCGCGAGGCCATGGAATATGCAGCGTACTGGCTGGACAAGGTCAACCTCACCGAGTTTGCCAACCGTCCTGCCGGCACCCTGGCCTACGGTCAGCAACGGCGCCTGGAAATCGCCCGCTGCATGATGACCCGCCCGCGGATCCTCATGCTCGACGAACCGGCCGCCGGCTTGAACCCGAAGGAAACAGAAGACCTCAAGGCGCTGATCAGTGTGCTGCGTGAAGAAAACAACGCCACCGTGCTGCTGATCGAACACGACATGAAACTGGTCATGAGCATTTCCGACCATATCGTCGTGATCAACCAGGGCACGCCACTGGCCGACGGTACGCCGGAGCAGATCCGCGACAACCCGGAAGTGATCAAAGCCTATTTGGGGGAAGCGTAAAATGCTGCAATTCGAAAACGTTTCCACTTTCTACGGCAAGATCCAGGCGCTGCACAGCGTCAACGTGGAAGTGCGCCAGGGCGAAATCGTTACCCTGATCGGCGCCAACGGTGCCGGTAAATCCACGCTGCTGATGACCCTGTGCGGTTCGCCCCAGGCTCACAGCGGCAGCATCCGCTACATGGGTGAGGAGCTGGTGGGCCAGGCCTCCTCCGAGATCATGCGCAAGAGCATTGCCGTGGTTCCGGAAGGCCGCCGGGTATTTGCCCGCCTGACCGTGGAAGAGAACCTCGCCATGGGCGGGTTCTTCACCGACAAGGGCGATTACCAGGAGCAGATGGACAAGGTGCTGCACCTGTTCCCGCGGCTCAAGGAACGCTTCAGCCAGCGCGGCGGCACCATGTCCGGCGGCGAACAGCAAATGCTCGCCATCGGCCGCGCGCTGATGAGCAAGCCCAAGCTGTTGTTGCTGGACGAACCGTCCCTGGGGTTGGCGCCGATCATCATCCAGCAGATCTTCGACATCATCGAACAGCTGCGCAAGGACGGTGTGACGGTGTTCCTGGTGGAGCAGAACGCCAACCAGGCGCTGAAGATTGCCGACCGCGCCTACGTGCTGGAAAACGGCCGAGTGGTGATGCAGGGCAGCGGCGAACAACTGCTGACCGATCCGAAAGTACGTGAGGCTTATCTGGGCGGTTGATGCCCATCTGGTCAATGTATGAGCGGGCTTTTGTGGGAGCGGGCTTGCTCGCGAAGGCGGTGGATCAGCCAACTTGTTGGGTGACTGACCCACTGCCTTCGCGAGCAAGCCCGCTCCCACATTTGTTTGGTGTGAACCAAAGACTTTGGCGAAACCTGAAATTATTTTCCCCGGCTTTGTAACGAATCCCTTCCCCCTTTCTCTAGTGGTGTAAGCAGGCGAACATGCTTGCCAACTCAACCCACTGCTGGAGATACACCATGACTACCAAAACCCGCTCGCTGTCCGCCGCCACCCTCGTCCTGGCCCTGGGTTCGGCCCTGAGCCTGTCCGCCCTGACCACCACCGCCCACGCCGCCGATGACATGCAGAAATGCTTCGGTGTAGCCGAAGCCGGCAAGAACGATTGCGCCGCAGGCGCGGGCACTTCCTGCGCGGGCACCTCGAAGGTCAAGGATCAGGCCAACGCCTGGAAACTGGTCCCGGCCGGTACCTGCCTGAAAACCCCAAGCACCACCTCGCCAACCGGCTTCGGCCAGGAAGCTGCCTTCACCGCCAAGTCCTGAAACCCTGCACAGCCTGAGTACTGACGATGACGCTCTCATTCACCCACTCCATCTCCCAGGCTCAGGCGCCCGGCCTCCCCCGTCGGGCCGGGCTGGGGCTCAAGAACGAGCACTTCAGTGAAGTGCTCGAGACGTCCCCCGATATCGGTTTTTTTGAAGTCCACGCCGAAAACTACATGGTGGCCGGCGGGCCTTTCCATCACTACCTGGGCTTGATCCGCGAACAGTACCCGCTGTCGCTGCACGGTGTAGGCCTGTCCATTGGCGGCGAAGGTCCGCTGAACGACGAGCACCTGGCGCGCTTGGCCACGCTGATCGAACGCTATCAACCCCACTCCTTTTCCGAACACCTGGCCTGGTCCAGCCACGGCCCGGTGTTTCTCAATGATTTGCTGCCGCTGGCGTATGACGATGAAACCCTGAAGCGGGTGTGCGAACACATCGACCAGGTACAAACCCGCCTGCAGCGGACCATGCTGCTGGAGAACCCGTCGACCTATCTGCAATTCCAGTGCTCCACCCTGGAAGAGACCGACTTCATCAGCGAAGCGATTCGCCGCACCGGCTGCGGGCTGCTGCTGGACGTGAACAATGTGTATGTGTCGTGCATCAACCATCAGCAAGACCCGCTGAAGTACATAGAGGCCTTGCCGTTGCACGCCGTGGGCGAGATTCACCTGGCAGGGTTTGCCGAAGACACCGACAGCCTCGGCGACCGTTTGCTGATTGACGATCACGGCGCCCCCATCGACAACGCGGTATGGCAGCTCTACCAGCACGTGCTCAGCCGCACCGGGCCGGTCGCCACGCTGATCGAGCGCGACAACCAGGTGCCGGCGTTCAGCGTGCTGCACGCTGAAGCACGCGAGGCCGACCGGTTTCTGCTGGAGGTGCGTGCATGAGCCGCCAGGACGTCTTTAGCCGCGCCCTGCTGTCCCCCGAGGAAAACTGCCCGCAAGGCTTGTTCAGCTGCAACGGCGCCGATCCGGCCAGTCGTTTTGCGGTGTATCGCAACAATGTCCATAGCTCGCTGATCAACGCGCTGGCCGCCGGCTACCCGGTCACCCTGCAACTGGTGGGCGATGAGTTTTTTCGGGCGATGGCCGGTGTGTATGTCCAGGGTTTCCCGCCGACAAGCCCTCTGATCAATGAGTACGGCAGCGACCTGGCGGACTTTATCCAGGGCTTCGCGCCCGCCGCCAGCGTGCCTTACCTGGCTGATGTGGCGCGCCTGGAGCGATTGCGGGTGAGGGCCTACCACGCGGCAGACGCACAGCCACTGGATCAACAGGAGGTCATCGCCACCCTGCAACAACAGTCGGACCTGGGCGAACTGCGCCTGCAACTGCATCCATCCCTGGCCACCCTGAACTCGGCCTACGCCGTGGTGGCTTTATGGGCGGCGCATCAGACCGGCGAATCCCTCGCCACCCTCGACCCCTTCCATGCCCAAAGCGCGCTGGTGCTACGCAATGGCCTGCACGTGCAGGTATTTCACATCGACAGCGGCTCAGCGACGTTTATCAACAGCCTGAACAACGGTTGGCCATTGGAAATGGCCGTGGCCTACGCCCTCGATGCGGCCGCCGAATTTGACCTGCACCAATGCCTGGCCCTGCTGATCGGTCACGGCGCCATCACCCACTTGCACACAGAACCCAAGGTATCGCCATGAACACCACCGCTCCCGGGCTCATCCAACGGATCATCCAGTGCTTCGAGAAAATCCCCTACAGCCTGATCGCCTTTGTCGCACGCTTCTCTATCGCGGCGGTGTTCTGGAAATCCGGCCAGACCAAAGTGGAAGGCCTCGCCGTGGACCTGATCGGCGGGACCTTCCAGCTGGGCTGGCCGCACTTGGCGCCGTCCACCCTGCCGCTGTTTCGCAGCGAATACCACGTGCCGCTGCTGTCTGCGGAAGTGGCGGCGCACATGGCTGCGTTCGCCGAGCATTTCTTCCCGGTGCTGATCCTCGTGGGGTTTGCCACGCGATTCTCGGCGCTGGCGCTGCTGGGCATGACCCTGACCATCCAGCTTTTCGTCTACCCGGACGCCTACCCGACCCACGGCACCTGGATCGCATTGCTGCTGCTGTTGATGGCCAAGGGGCCGGGCAGCTTCTCGATTGATCACCTGATTGCGCGACGCTACCGCTAAAGGCGATCGAGGGCTTCGCCGCTGCGCTTGAACCAGCCCACCAGATAATCTGCGAGTACCTGGGTGCGGCGCGGCAGGCCGCCCTGATACGGATGGACCAGGTACATCGGCATGCTGCGGGTCTGATAATCCCGCAGGAGCCAGCGCAGGCGACCGTCAGCCAATTCCGCGTGCAGCACGTAGGACGGCAAGCGCGCGATGCCCGCCCCCACCAGTGCAGCCTTCTTCAACAAGTTGTAATGGTTGGAGGCAAAGGTCCCGGATACCCGAACCCGCAGCAGCTCATGCTGTTGGTGATACAGCCACTCTTCACGACCACTGTAGTGGCTGTTCAGCAAGCAGTTGTGGCCCACCAGTTCCGCCGGCGTCAGCGGCTCGCCGTGCTGTTCCAGGTAAGCCGGGCTGGCGCAGGTCATCTCGTGCCAGGCGAGCAACGGCTTGGCGACCAGACGCTCGTCGTTGGCGACCTCCGAACGTACCGCCAGGTCGAAGCCATCCCGCGCCAGGTCCCGGTACTGGTTGTTGAGTTCCAACTCGATCTGCACCTGTGGGTACTCCCGGGAAAACTCCAGCAACAGACCGTCGAAGAAGGTTTCGCCGAGGGACACCGGAACCGTCATACGCACCGGACCGACGAGATCATCCTTGAGCCTGGCCAATGCCTGACGTGCCCGCTCCACCTGGACCACCAACGCCTGGGCTTGCGGCAACAGTGCCGCACCCGCCGCCGTCAGGCTCAGGCGGCGGGTGGTGCGATGCAACAACACCACCGAAAACTGCGCTTCCAACTGGCTGATGCGCTTGGACAGTTGCCCTTTGCTGCAGCCCAGTTGCTGGGCCGCCAAGGTAAAGCTGCCGGCTTCGATCAACACGGCAAACGCGGCGAGGTCATCCATTTCGCTCATGGATTGTTTCCAATTGAAAACCAAAGGTTGCCTATTAGTGCACTTATCCGCGCAAAAAATCACTCTAGACTGAAACTTCACCTACACATCTGGAGGAAGGCACGATGAAAATCCTGTTGATTGGCGCAAGCGGTACCGTGGGTTCGGCGGTGAAGGCAGAACTGTCCCAACGGCATGAAGTGATCAGCATCGGTCGCAAAAGTGGCGACTTCCAGGTCGATATCAGCGACAGCGCCTCGATCCGCAAACTGTTCGAACAGACCGGCAAATTCGACGCACTGATCTGCGCCGCCGGCAGCGTCAACTTCGTGCCCCTGGGCGACATGAGCGAAACCGATTTTGACCTGGGCCTGCAAGACAAGCTGATGGGCCAGGTCAACCTGCTGCTGATTGGCCGCGAGTTCGCCAATGACGGCGCGTCGTTCACCTTCACCAGCGGCATTCTCAACCGCGATCCGATTCGCACCGGTGCTTCGGCTGCCCTGGTCAACGGCGCGCTGGATGCATTCGTGAAAGCCGCTGCGATCGAACTGCCCCGCGGCCTGCGCATCAACTCGGTCAGCCCTACCGTCCTGCTGGAAGCCATGGGCAGCTACGCGCCGTACTTCCGTGGGTACAAACCGGCTCCGGGTGCAGAAGTGGCGTTGGCCTACGCGAAAAGCGTGGAAGGCTTGCAGACCGGGCAGACGTTTATCGTTGGTTGACCAGCCTGAAAAGCCGTCACCGTTGAACCCAGGGCATCCATTTACGGAGCATGTCCTGGGGGACGGAAAACTGTATTTCTCGTGTGTTCAGCACACCCATTACAGTGGCGCCATCACTCACGTTGTAGCCGTCTACGTATGTCGAAACCTGCTTGTTGTAAGCCAGTAAAGTAATTGCAGCCGTGCGGGCCCTGGCCTCCGGGCTCAGCGTGACATTGACCGAAATAAAGTCCGGGATACTGTCAGGCGTCCTCTTCACGGTGATCGAGATCTCGGTAAAGTCAGTGGCAGAGGAGTACTCCAGCCGCGCCGGTTCACTGCCCAGTGCAGAACCCGTCACCAGTAACAGCCCCCACAGATTCCATCGAATAGTCATCGCGGCTTTCCGAATAAAAGAGAAAGACGTTCCCATGACCGTTCAGATCCCTCTATAGGAAAAGTCCCAGCAGGGATGATCGCCCCCGGCACACCTTATTCAACCTGTGTCCCGGGCTTGTGATGCACCGCCAGCCTGCGTAACGTGGCGGCACTTATCAGGAGACCCGATAATGCGTGCCGCCCGTACCCTAGCCTTGTTTGCCCTGTTGCCCCTGTTCGCCGCCTGCCAGATGTTCGATAACGAGCCGGCCAAGCCCTCTCTCGCCGGGATGACCCGCATGCAGGGCGAGTTGACGGCGCAGGGTGACAAACTGCTGTTCCAGCCCTGCAACGACAAACGCAACTACGTGGTCAACGACACCGGTGGCACCAGCATCCTGCAGGAGGCCGCCTCCCTGGCCGGCCAGCAAGGCGCACTGTTTGCCGACCTGCGTGGCAAGTTCTCCGGCGTCGCCAGCGGCACCCAGGGCACGGTGGACCTGCAACAGGTGTACCGCGTCGAGCGCTCGACCTCGGCCTGTGATGACCCGGACTTCAAGCGCATGATCCTGCGGGCCAACGGCCACAAGCCGGCCTGGGCGATGAACGTCACCGCCAAGGGCATGGTGCTGGAACGCGAAGGCCAGCCACCATTGGCCGTGCCGTATGTGGAAGAGCAATCGGGCGACGGACGGTTCAACCTGATGACCGAAGCGAATAACCAGCACATCGAACTGTGGGTGGCCCCGCAACGCTGTGTCGACAGCGCCAGCGGCAGCCTGCAGCACATGTCCGCCGAGCTTCGGGTCAACGGCCAGGTGCAACGCGGTTGCGCGTCGTTCGGCGGTTCGCGAGACGACTGATTGCGCCCTGCGCTGTTTTAGCATGACGGGAAACCGCTGTTGGGGCTTATAATCGCCGGTTTGCAAAACAGCCGGCCTCTTTGCCCGCCGCCTACCGGATTCCTGTCATGTTACGAATCACCGAACTCAAGCTGCCCATCGACCATCCCGAAGAAGACCTGCGGCCTGCCATTGTGCAACGCCTGGGCATCGCCAGTGATGACCTGCTCGATTTCACCCTGTTCAAACGCAGCTACGACGCCCGCAAGAAATCGTCGGAGCTGTGCTTCATCTACACCATCGACCTGGAAGTCAAAGGCGAGGCGGCCCTGCTGCTCAAGTTCGCCGACGACCGCAACGTCAACCCGGCGCCGGACATCAGCTACAAGGTCGTGGGCCATGCGCCGGAAGGCCTGACCGAGCGGCCGATCGTCGTCGGTTTTGGCCCGTGCGGGATCTTCGCCGGGCTGTTGCTGGCACAGATGGGTTTCAAGCCGATCATCCTCGAGCGCGGCCGCGAAGTGCGCCAGCGCACCAAGGACACCTGGGGCCTTTGGCGCAAGAATGTGCTGAACCCGGAATCCAACGTGCAGTTCGGTGAAGGCGGCGCCGGGACCTTCTCCGACGGCAAGCTCTACAGCCAGATCAAGGACCCGAAATTCCACGGTCGCAAGGTGCTGCACGAGTTCGTCAAGGCCGGTGCGCCAGACGAAATCCTCTACGTCAGCAAGCCGCATATCGGTACGTTTCGCCTGACCGGCGTCGTGGAAAACATGCGCCAGCAGATCATCGCCCTGGGCGGTGAAGTGCGCTTCGAGCAGCGGGTCACCGACGTGCTGATCGAAGACGGCCAGTTGAATGGCGTGGTGGTGGATGGCGGCGAGCAGATCCTGTCCAAGCACGTAATCCTGGCCCTCGGCCACAGCGCCCGCGATACCTTCCGCATGCTGCATGGCCGTGGCGTGTACATGGAAGCCAAGCCGTTCTCGGTGGGTTTCCGTATCGAACACCCGCAGTCGCTGATCGACGCTGCACGCCTGGGCAAGTACGCCGGCCACCCGAAACTCGGGGCCGCCGATTACAAACTGGTGCACCACGCCCAGAACGGCCGTTCGGTGTACAGCTTCTGCATGTGCCCGGGCGGTACCGTGGTCGCGGCGACATCAGAGCCGAACCGCGTAGTAACCAACGGCATGAGCCAGTACTCCCGTAACGAACGCAACGCCAACTCCGGGATCGTGGTGGGCATCACCCCGGAAGTGGATTACCCGGGCGGCCCGCTGGCCGGGATCGAGTTGCAGGAACGCCTGGAATCCCACGCGTTCATCCTCGGCGGCAGCAACTACGAAGCACCGGCGCAGCTGGTGGGTGATTTCATCGCCGGCAAGCCGTCCACCGCCATCGGTACCGTGGAGCCATCCTACAAGCCCGGCGTAGCCCTGGGTGACCTGGCGCTGGCGTTGCCGGAGTTTGCCATCGAAGCCATCCGCGAAGCGTTGCCGGCGTTCGAGAAGCAGATCAAGGGCTACTCGCTGCACGACGCGGTCCTGACCGGGATCGAGACCCGCACTTCTTCGCCGCTGCGGATTACCCGTAACGAGTCGATGCAGAGCCTGAACGTGAAAGGCCTGTTCCCGGCGGGCGAAGGTGCCGGTTATGCCGGTGGGATTTTGTCGGCGGGTGTCGACGGGATTCGGATTGCCGAGGCGCTGGCGCGGGATATGTTGGGCCTGGAGGCTTAACCACTGCGCTGAAAACGCAGCAGATCAAATGTGGGAGCGGGCTTGCTCGCGAATGCGGTGGATCAGCCGAATCATGTATTGGCTGACACTCCGCATTCGCGAGCAAGCCCGCTCCCACATTGGTAATGCGGTGTTTTAGATATTGGCGCGCAGGATGCTTTCCGGCAACGGTTGCCCCCGCTCGACACTCGCCGCAACGGCCGCAATCAAACCCTCCAACTCATACCCCTGCCCTGCCAGCCAGGTCTGATCGTAATAGGTCGTGGCATAGCGCTCACCGCCGTCGCACAAGATCGCCACGATCGAGCCCGACTCCCCTGCCGCCTTCATCTGCTGCGCCGCGATCAACGCACCGATCAGGTTGGTGCCACTTGAGCCGCCTACTCGCCGCCCCAAGCGCTGCGCCAGGTAATGCATGGCCGCCAGGGACAGCGCATCCGGCACCTTGACCATCGCATCAATCACTTTCGGCAGGAACGACGCCTCAACCCGTGGCCGGCCAATACCTTCGATGCGCGAGCCACAGTCCAGGCGCAGGCTGGCGTCGCCGCTCAGGTAGTAGTCGAAAAACACCGAACGCTCCGCGTCCGCGCACAACACTCGGGTGCAGTGCTGGCGATAACGCACATAACGCCCCAACGTCGCCGTGGTGCCACCCGTGCCGGGGCTGGAAATCAGCCAACTCGGCTCCGGATAACGCTCAAAGCGCAGTTGCTGGAAGATCGATTCAGCGATGTTGTTGTTGGCGCGCCAGTCAGTGGCACGTTCGGCATAGGTGAACTGGTCCATGAAATGGCCACCGCTTTCCTGCGCCAGGCGCTCGGATTCGGCGTAGATCTGCGTCGGATCCTGCACCAGATGGCTCTTGCCCCCGTAGAACGCGATCTGCGCAATCTTTTCCTGGGAAGTGGTGGCCGGCATCACCGCAATAAACGGCAAGCCCAGCAGCCTGGCGAAGTACGCCTCGGAAATCGCCGTGGAACCGCTGGAGGCTTCGATCACCGGTGCACCGGGCTTGAGCCAGCCGTTGCACAACGCATAGAGGAACAACGAACGCGCCAACCGATGTTTCAGGCTGCCGGTGGGATGGCTGGACTCATCCTTGAAATACAACTCGATACCTGGCAAACCCTGCATTGGCAAGGGGATCAGGTGGGTGTCGGCGCTACGCTGGAAGTCCGCTTCAATAATGCGAATGGCTTCGCGGGCCCATTGGCGGTTGTCGCTCATGATCGGTTTCTCTAAGGATTTCAGACCTGATCTTAGGATGTTTCCTACACTCCACACAGATACAGTCATGACTCAATTGGACACACAATTTTCGGGGTCTGGCGCGCAAGTGATCAGACCGATTCCTTATAACAAATAAGAATATAACTTTTGTTTTAACAACTAACGGTACGGGTTAGGGTACCCACCTATTGAACTTTGATTGGAGAGCATCCCTTGCCTCTGCGTAGCACTTTCACCCGTTTCTTCCAGCTGGAAGCCGCCAGCGGTCTGCTCCTGATCGCTGCTGCCGCTTTGGCGCTGATCATCAACAACTCACCGCTGTCGCACCTCTACGCGAGTTTTCTCGACGTGCCGGTGGTCGCACAAATCGGCGCCCTGAAAATCGCCAAGCCGGCGCTGCTGTGGATCAACGACGGCCTGATGGCCCTGTTCTTCCTGCTGATCGGCCTTGAGGTCAAACGCGAGTTGCTCGACGGCCAACTGTCCAAGCCTTCGCAAGTAGTACTGCCGGGAGCGGCAGCCATCGGCGGCATGGTCGTGCCGGCGCTGATCTATTGGGCGCTGAACAAGGACAACCCGGCCGCCCTGGGTGGCTGGGCAATCCCCATGGCCACCGACATTGCCTTCGCCCTGGGCGTATTGGCCCTGCTGGGCAAGCGCGTGCCGGTTTCGCTGAAGCTGTTCCTGATGACCCTGGCCATCATCGACGACCTTGGCGCAATCATCGTGATCGCCATCTTCTACTCCACCGACCTGTCCGGGGCGTCATTGGCCGGCGCAGCGGCATGCCTGATCGCCTTGATAGCCATGAACCGGCTGGGTGTGGTCAAGCTGGGGCCCTACATGATTGTCGGGCTGATCCTGTGGGTCTGCGTGCTCAAGAGTGGCGTGCACGCCACCCTGGCGGGCGTGACATTGGCCTTCTGCATCCCGCTGCGCACCAAAAACGCCGAACCATCGCCGCTGCTGACCCTGGAACACGCCCTGCATCCCTGGGTGGCCTACGCGATCCTGCCGCTGTTTGCCTTTGCCAATGCCGGCGTCTCGCTGGTGGGCGTCAACCTGGAAAGCTTCACCCACCACGTGCCAATGGGCATCGCCGCCGGCCTGCTGCTGGGCAAGACCGTTGGCGTACTGGGTTTCACCTGGGTCATGGTAAAAACCGGCCTTGCCGCACTGCCCGCCGGCGCCAACTGGGGCCAGGTGCTCGGCGTGGCGGTCCTGTGCGGCATCGGCTTCACCATGAGCCTGTTTGTCGGCTCCCTGGCGTTTGTGCCGGGCAGCAGTGAATACGCGGGTATGGACCGGATGGGCATCCTGACCGGGTCGATACTGGCGGCGCTGATCGGGTATGCGGTGACGGCGATGGCCAGTCGCAAGCAGGCGCTCGTACAAGCCTGACCGTTAAGAACAATCGCTCCCCCAACAAAAAACCCCAACCGGCCACCCGGTTGGGGTTTTTCTTTTCCTGCAACCTTACCCTTAGCGAGTAACGCGGCTGGTTCCGTCCACCGTCATGATGCGAACGCGGTCGCCGATGCGGAAGATTTCGTTCTCTTGAACCGCCTGGACGTAGGCGCGCATGCTGCCATCATCTTCGCGGACGGTGATTTCAACACCCTGGGTGCGGGTCAGGCCTTCCTCGGTGGCCGAGCCCAGCAGGCCGCCGGCGACTGCGCCGATAACGGCGGTCACGATGCTGCCACGGCCGCCGCCGATGGCGCTGCCGCCAACGCCGCCGATGACTGCGCCCGCAGCGCCGCCGATTGGGGTCTTGGTGCCTTCGATTTTCACCGGACGCAGGGATTCGATGGTGCCCATGCGAACAGTCTGTACACGACGAGCTTCGTCACGGGAGTACGAGTCGCCGGTCAGACTCGAGGCGCAGCCACCCAGCAGCAGCGACAGGGTGGTAAAGCAGGCAACTAGTAAAACGGACTTACGCATAGCATCAACTCCAAAGGACAGGTATCCATTAAACCGCTGTGGCTTGCCGCCTGTCACGGCATGCCGGGCAGAAAATTGTTTTCATTCAGCCTTAGTACAGAGAACCTGTACCGAAAAACTCGACGAACGGTAGCAATCCCACCTCCGTCAGGATCTTGATGGACGCTGTCATCATTGTAGCTAACGGCCGCATAACGCAGCGCAGCGCTACCCATCCAAGGCCTCTGACTAGAGACTTCGGCGTGCAGCGCTACATTCAGGCGAGGTGACGAAAGGTGGGCTCAGGGCGCCAGGCGCTCACGGGTCCAGTCGGCCCCCTGCAAGCGGAAGTTCAAGCGGTCGTGCAAACGACTCGCGCGGCCTTGCCAGAACTCGATGCGCTCCGGCAGCAGGCGGTAACCACCCCAGTGTTCGGGGCAATCAGGCTGGGTATCGCTGAAGCGTTGTTCGGTGGCCTTGAGCAGCGCCTGCAACTCTTCGCGGTCCCTGATTACCCGGCTTTGCGGTGAAGCCCAGGCACCCAGGCGGCTACCCAGGGGACGGACCTGGAAGTAAGCATCCGACTCCTCGGGCGAGACCTTGACCACCCGACCTTCGATGCGCACCTGGCGCTCCAGGGTCGGCCAGAAGAAGGTCATGGCGGCAAACGGTCGCGCCGCGAGTTGTTCGCCCTTGGCGCTCTGATAATTGGTGAAGAAGGTAAAGCCCTGTGTATCCAGGCCTTTGAGCAGCAGGATCCGGCAGTGCGGGCGACCGTCCTGGTCCACCGTAGCCAGGGTCATGGCATTGGCCTCCACCGGTGGCTGTTCGGTTTTCACCGCGTCGGCGAACCACTGGTGGAACAAGGCAAACGGTTCATCCGGGGCCTGGGCCTCGCTCAAACCGTCCCGTGTGTAGTCACGGCGCATATCGGCCAGTGCCTGGGTCATGCGGCTTTATCCTTCTTGCTCAAATAATCAGTTCTTCGCCTGGTCGTTGGTAGCAGCTGGAGCGGCGGCCTTGGCAGGTGCTGGCTTTTTAGCAGCAGGCTTGGCCGGGGCCTTTTTGGCAGCCGGCTTGGCGGCAGCTTTCTTGGCAACGGTTTTTTTCGCCGGAGCGGCAGCTTTTTTGACCGGAGCAGCGGCTGGAGCAGGAACGTCCTGCACAGCGACCATTTCAGCCTTCGGCGGGTTGGCCGAGTTGTACTTGCTCAACAGGGCCAGCATGGTGGTGCGCTGGGTGAACATGATTTCCATGCGACGGTTCAGGGCGCGGCCCTGGTTGCTGTCGTTGGCGGCACGCGGCATCAGGTCGCCCATGCCACGCAGCATCAGGCGGTCCTGCTTCAGGCCGCTGAGGCTGAAGATCGAAGCGATGGACTGTGCACGTTCCTTGGTCAGGGCCTGGCTCACCGGCTCGGCACCCGAGGTATCTACATGGCCCAGGACCAGTACGGCAGTTTTCGGATCGCCTTCAACGGCCTTGGCAACACGGGTGAACGGACCCAGGGTCACCGGCAGCAACATCGCCGGGCGTTTCGGGTTGTAGGAGCCGTCAACCGGAGCAATCACCACCAATACGTTGTCGCGGCGTTCCAGTTGCAGGTTGCTGTCCTTGATCGCGAGACGCAGGCGTGGCTCGTAGTCGTCCAGCCAGGCCTGGGTGATTTTTGGATCAGGCATCGGGATGTTGGCGACGTCGACCTTGGCCAATGGCTTTGGCTTGCTTTCGAACGGCCACCACCATTTGGTATCGGTATCCGTCTTGGCAACGGCAGGTGCAGCGGCCGGTGCATCAGCCGGGGCGCCGGAGGCAGGCGTTGCCGCCTTGAGGTCGGCCTTCAGGTCTGCCTTGGCGTCGTCGGCTTTCGACGAGAACGGCCACCAGCTGGAGCCGGTATCCGCCTTCGCAACCGGTGCAGGTGCAGCAGCCGGTGCTACCGGCGCTGGCGCCTTGGCCGCGACCGCCGGCTTGGCATCCGGTTTGGTGTCGGCCTGGCTCACTGCGTCCTTGGTAGCAGCCTTATCGGAGCCAAATGACCACCAATGCCCGCCCTCGGCATCATTTTGTGGGGTTTGTGCACAGCCAGTAATAGTGAGGCATAGCGCCAGTGCCAAGGACTTGTTCGATAACATGAGATATCCACAAAATGAGAAAAAACCAGGGGCCTGAATGACCCGTTAAACAGACGCTTTTGGAACATTAAAGTTACAACATTTTGCCTAGCGTCTTTTTGTATGTGCCTTTGTAACAAAAAAACGCAAGACAGCAAGCTATTTACAGACAACCGGCCAATATTCTTACCAACTTTTGCGCCCGCGGGTCCATAAGTACATAAGGGCCCAATGTATTGGTCACGAAACCAAAGGCTACATCATGTTCCGGATCGGCAAACCCCACCGAACCACCGGCCCCGGGATGCCCAAAGGCCCGTGGGCCAAGGCCGAAGGTGGCGTTTGGCACGTGCGGTTGATCCAACATGCAACCCAGCCCGAACCGGGTTTGTGTCAATAAGGTTTTATCCGGGCCGATACTGTGTTCGCGGGTCAACTCTTCGAGCATATCGGCTTCCAGCAAACTACCGTCGAGCAGCCCACTATAAAAACCCGCCAGACTTCGCGCATTACCGTGACCATTTGCCGCTGGCTGCTGCATACGCCGCCATTCGGGTTTATTAGTGCTGGTCAGAATAGACGGTGGATTGGTAAATGCACGGGTAGTCATCGCCGTCGGCTCGCGCATCGTTACTTGAAGTAAACGTTGTGCCGCCTCATCGCCAACATTGCCCTTGCCTCGGGCTATATGGGCAACTCGATAAAACTCTTCATCCGCCAACCCCACATGAAAATCCAGGCCCAGTGGCCGTGCAACCCGGGCCACGATGGACTCGCCCGGCCCACGACCGTCGGCGCGGCGCAGCAACTCGCCCACCAGCCAACCATAGGTAATCGCCGCATAACCGTGCCCTTCCCCGAGCTTCCACCATGGCGCTTCGGCGGCGAGGGCGTCGACCATCATCTGCCAGTCGTACAGGGCTTCGGCGGGCAGCGTTTCACGCAGGGCCGGCAACCCGGCCTGGTGACAGAGCAGATGACGCAGGGTGATGGCTTCCTTGCCCGCGGCAGCAAACTCCGGCCAGTACTTGGCGACCGGCGCATCCAGCCGCAACTTGCCTTCGGCCACCAGTTGCAGCGCCGTGACGGCCGTAAAGGTCTTGGTGCAGGAGAACAGATTGGCAATGGTGTCGCTGTGCCAGGCCTCGGCACCGTCCTTGTCGGCGGTACCGGCCCACAAGTCGACGACGGTTTCGCCGCCAATCTGGATGCACAGCGCGGCACCACGTTCCTGAGGGTCGTCGAACAGCCCGGCGAAGGCTTCACGCACCGCTTCGAATTGAAGCTCGTAATGACCCTGAATCTGCACCTAAGCCCCCTTGGAAAAGTACTACAGAAAGTGGCCGACATTGTTCCAGCCATTGAGCGATTTGTGAACCCGCTCTCGTCGATCAGCCCCCATCAATGACCTTTGCCGGAATGCCCGCCGGAATGCTCTGCACCCGGCGCTGCTGCATTGCCTTCACGCCCGGGCTTGCCGCCCTCACCGGCGTGGACCGCTGCGGCAGCCTTGGCCTTTTCGGCCTCCTTGCCCAGCTGATCGACGGCAGCCAGGTTACTTTTGCGCACACTGTCGACAAACCCCTGGAACGGCACATCGGTGATGCCGACCAGACCGAAATGGCCGTTTTCGCCGTCAAGCAAACGGCCGGTAACCGGCTGGTCCAGGTACTGGAACCAATGCACGCCGACGATCGACGGCTCGGCCATGGCCTGCTTCAGGAAGTTGGCGTAGGCAACCCCACGATCCTCTTCCCGGGCCAGCTGCGTCACGCCGCCCCAGAACGGGCCGCGGTCCGCCGAGCCGAAGTTGAATTCGGTGATCAGCACCGGCTTGTCCAACGTCCGCAGGGCCGCGAAGTCGTAGCCGTCCTGAGGCTTGAGGGTGTACATGTTGAAGCTCAGCACATCGCAATATTGCGCGCAGGACGCCACCGCTTCCGGCGTGCTGACCGCGTATCGGCCACCCAGCAACAGCTGGTTGGGCGCATGCCATTTCAATGCATCGGAGATGGTCTTGAAGTAGGCGTCGGCAAAGGTCTTCTGGAAGTACTTGAAGTCCGCTTCGATTTCCGGGTGCTCCGGGCTTGGCATTGGCGGCACAAAGCCCGGGTCTTCCATCAGTTCCCAGGCGGGCAGCTCGATGCCCCAGGCCCTGGAAAGCCCCTCCTGGTTGCGGTACTTGTCGCGCAATTGCTTGAGAAACGCGCGCTTGGCCGGCACGTCGGTGGTCATGCGCAGGGTGCCGTAGGCCAGGGCGTAGCGGGATTTCGCATCATCACCGGGACCGGCCCAGGCCAGTTCGTTGTCGGCAAAGAAGCCGATCAGCCACGGGTCGTCGCGATGGTCACGGGCGGCAATTGCCACCGCACGCTCGGTGGCCATGGCGAAGCGCGGGTCGAACGGGTCGGGCATGCCGCCCCACCAATCGGTGCCGGTGCTGATGCTCGCGTAATCACCGACGATCGACAGTGGCAAGGTGTAAGGCACGCGGTCGGCGGTCGCCAGCTGCGGCGCACTCCAGTTGCCGACAGTATTGAAACCCCAGGCCCGCAGGCGGTCGAGGGTGTGGCTGACCCAACGTTTCTGGTCGAAACCTTCCGGAGCACAAGGTGCCGGCGGCACGCACGGCTGGCCATAGGTACGCTGCAGGTTGGCGCCATAGAAGTCGTACCAGCGGCCGACATTAAAGCTGCGCCCCTGATCGGCACCATTGCCGCTGCGGCTGTCACCGCTGCCGTAGTATTTGTCGAAAGGCTCGCCGGCCTTGGGCAGCGCGGCAAACATCCATTCGCGGCCCGCCACGTAGGTCTGGCTGTTGTCCGGGGCGACGGTGTTGACGCCCAGGGAGTAGAACGGATGGCCTTCCGGTGTCACCAGGTACCAGCGCCCGTCGCGCTTCTCGGTGCGGAAGAAGCCGCTGGCGTCAAAGGCCGGGCCCTTGTTCCAGCCGCCGAATTTGTCCAGGGAGGCCTTGTCGCGCTCGGCCAGCCAGCCCTTGAGCTGTTGCTGTTCCTTGACCGCTGCGGCCCTCAACTGCTCGTCGCTGCTGACTTTCTCCGGCCACCGGGCGCGGGTGGACTGCCCATAGGCGTCCACCAGATCGCTGTAGGTAGCCTTGAGTACCGGCGCGATGTCCTGCACGCCAAAGCGTTCGAGCAAGATGCTTTGGGCAACGTTCGGCTTGATCATCGACAGGGTCACCGACACGATCTGGCTGCGGTCGATCTCCCCTTCGCTGCTGGCCAGCAGCACGCGCTGGCCATCGACGGTGATCGGCATCGGCGGGCCGGCCTTCATCCCCTGGCTCAGGGGCGAGTTGGCTTGCAGCGGAATCAACAGCGTTTGCGCGGGACCGGCTGGCAGGTCGATACGGCTGAACAGTGTCCGGCCGTCATTGCTCTGCACCTTGACGTACAGGGTCAGCGCCCAGTCCATCGCACTTTGAATCCGCAGGCTCATGGCACCGGATTGCGACCAGTCCCAGGCGCCGGTCTGCGGGCTGAGCACCAGGCTCGGTTCGGCCGCCGGGTTGAAGGTGATACGGCGCAGCACTTCGCCTTCAGCGGTTTGTTCGGCGTTGTATTGCGGCAGGCTGGCGTCCTGGGTCGCCACCTTGACCACATCGGCGGGCCGTACAAAGTTGAACAAGGTTTGTTGCCCGGCAGGCGCAGCCAGCAATGGCGCGGCAAACAACAGGGCAAAAACAGCGGGCAGCGTGCGAATCATGTGAACAAGGTTCTCCCAAACGGCCGGTGACTGGCCTGATGACGTGAAGCGATGGTGAGATAGACCACAAAGTGGGCGAATTCGCCCACTGGGCCTTAAGAAATTTCCCGCCGAAACGGCGGTAAAGCATTCAGGATAGCTTTCCCATAGCGCTGGGTAACCAGACGCCGGTCAAGCAAGGTGATGGTGCCGCGATCTTCTTCGGTACGCAGCAGGCGGCCGCAGGCCTGGACCAGTTTCAAGGAAGCGTCCGGCACCGAGATCTCCATGAACGGATTGCCGCCCCGGGCTTCGATCCATTCGGCCAACGCGGCTTCCACCGGATCATCCGGCACCGAGAACGGGATCTTGGCGATCACCACGTGTTCGCAGTAGGCACCGGGCAAATCCACACCCTCGGCGAAACTCGCGAGGCCGAACAGCACGCTGGAATCGCCGCCATCCACCCGCGCCTTGTGCTTGTTCAGGGTTTCCTGTTTCGACAGGTTGCCCTGGATAAACACCTGCTTGCGCCAGTCACGGTCCAGGCCGTCGAACACGTCCTGCATCTGTTTGCGGGACGAGAACAACACCAGCGTGCCCCGTGAGCCCTCCACCAATGATGGCAGGTCACGAATGATCGCCGCCGTATGGGCCGGCGCATCCCGTGGGTCGGCCTTGAGGTCCGGTACCCGCAGCACACCGGCGTCGGCGTGATGGAACGGGCTGGGCACCACGGCGGTGACGGCCTTCTTCGGCAGCCCGGCGCGCATGCGGAAGCGGTCGAAGGTGCCTAGGGCCGTCAGCGTAGCCGAGGTGACCAAGGCACCGTAGGCCACGTTCCACAGATTGCGTCGGAGCATTTCCGCCGCCAGGATCGGGCTGGCGTTGACCTCGATATCGAACAGCGCACCGCTTTCCGACAGGGTCAGCCAACGGGCCATGGGCGGGTTGTCTTCCGGGTCTTCGACGGTAAAGGCGGTCCACAACTCCCAGTTGCCCTGGGACCGGGACAGCAGGCTGCCAAACAGCGGGTACCATTCTTCAGCCTGATTGCTGGCGATGCCGATATTGACCTCGCCATCCATGCCTTCCTTGAGCAAATCGGTGAGACGGGTGAACAAGTCGGTCAGGCGCGAAAAGCCCTTTTTCAGCTCGACGCCCATTTCGCGCATGTGCTCGGGGATCAGCCCGCCAACGAAACGATGGCGCGGCCGTTCGCGGCCTTCCACGTCTTCGCCGGGCTTGAAGTCTGCCACCTGCTCGCAGGCGCTGAACATGAATTGCTGCTGGGTCTTGATCTCCCGCGCCAGCTCCGGCACCTGCTCGATCAACTTGCCCAGGTCGCCCGGCAGCGGGTGCTGGGCGAGCAACTTGGTGAGGTTCTTGGCCGTGGTTTCCAGCCAGTCGGCGGTGGAGCGCAGCCGCGTGTAGTGAGCAAAGTGGCCGATGGCCTTGTCGGGCAGGTGATGGCCTTCGTCGAACACGTAGAGTGTGTCGCGCGGGTCGGGCAACACGGCGCCGCCCCCCAGGGCCAGGTCGGCGAGGACCATGTCATGGTTGGTGACAATAACGTCGACCTTGCCCATGCCCTCCCGGGCCTTGTAGAAGGCGCACTGGCCGAAGTTGGGGCAATGACGGTTGGTGCACTGGCTGTGATCGGTGGTCAGCCGTGCCCAGTCGGCGTCTTCCAGGGCATTGGGCCAGCTGTCGCGGTCGCCGTCCCATTTATTGCCCGCCAGTTTCTCGATCATGCTGGTAAACAGCTTCTGACTGACCTCATCGACTTCGATCTTGAAGCCTTCTTCTTCGAACAGCGAGGCAGTGGCGGTTTGCGCGTGGCCTTCCTGCAACAGCACGTCGAGCTTGGACAGGCACATATAGCGCCCACGGCCCTTGGCCAGGGCGAAGGTGAAATTCAGGCCGCTGTTGCGCATCAGGTCGGGCAGGTCTTTGTAGACAATCTGCTCTTGCAGGGCGACGGTGGCGGTGGCAATCACCAGGCGCTTGCCGGCGGCCTTGGCGGTGGGGATCGCCGCCAGGCTGTAGGCCACGGTTTTACCGGTACCGGTGCCGGCCTCGACGGCCACCACGGCGGGGTCGCCACTGCGCCGACCTTCGTCGTCGGTGTCGATATCCCCGAGGACCTTGGCGACTTCGGCGATCATCAGGCGCTGGCCGTACCGCGGCTTCAAGCTCTTGGCTTCGAGAAAACGCGAGTAGGCGCCCTGGATCGTGGTTTTGAGTTCAGTGCTGATCATGGATAGTCGGGCGCAAAAAACGCTGGATAAATTTTCAGTGGTTCGGATCGGCCGCTATCATACCCCGCTAATTAATCCCGCGCAGAACGGAGTACCCCAATGACCGTCTTTAGCTTCGCTTACACCCTGCATGTACTGGCCGCCCTGATCTGGGTCGGCGGTATGTTTTTCGCCTGGATGATCCTGCGCCCCGCCGCCATGGCCGCGCTGGACGGGCCGGCCCGGCTGAAACTCTGGGTAAATGTGTTTCAACGTTTTTTCGTGTGGGTCTGGGTGGCGGTGCTGGTGTTGCCGATCAGCGGTGTCGGCCTGCTGCAACTGCGCTTCAGCGGGTTTGAGACCGCGCCGCGTTATGTACAGGTCATGATGGGGTTGTATGTGGTGATGACGGCGCTGTTTATCCGGATTCAGGCGCTGAAGTTGCCGGAGCTGCGCGTGGCGGTGGCGGCGGAGGATTGGCCGGCCGGGGCTGCGGCCTTGGGGCAGATTCGTAAATTGGTGGGGATCAACTTGATAGTGGGGTTGGTGCTGGTGGCGATTGCTTCGGCACGGCCGATGTTCTAAAGCGCCTAGTAGACCGCTTTCGCGAGCAAGCCCGCTCCCACATTTGGAATGCGTTTCAAATGTGGGAGCGGGCTTGCTCGCGAAAGCGTCAGGCCAGTCGCCTCAGAGCCTCTGAATGGTCACAGCACCCGCAGGCCCCGCTGGCCCCGGCTGCCCTTCCAACCCGGCCCGGCCCTTTTCGCCGCCATCCGCGCGGTACACCAGGCACCCCTTGGACTGCCCGCCTTTACCCGGCTTGCCCGCCGTGCCCGCCAAACCACCGGCTCCGCCGTCCACCCAGACCTTGATTTTCTCGCCCGGGAAGTCCTGCGGCAATTCCACACGGACCTGCGCGCCCGCCGCGCCCGGCAGCCCGTCGCCGCCGTTGTCGCCATTGGCACCGCGCCCGGCCGAACCCCAGGTGCAGCCAGGGTCTTCGCCGTTGGCACCATCCAGCCCGGCATAACCCTGGGCACCCGCGCCACCGCGGGCATCCACCGACAGCTCATCGGCCGTCAGCGAGTTAATCCGCAACACCAGGTCACGCCCCGCCTTGGCCGGGCGCTCATGGGTACCGGGAGCGCCGCGTGAGGTGATCTGGCTGCCCTGCTCCAGCTGCGCCTGACGCACCTGCAGTTGCAACGTGGTGCTACCAGGCACGATGGCGATTCGCGCGTCGCGGCCCAGGTGCAGTTCATCCACGGTCACCTGGGTGATATTGGCGGGAATCAGCAAGGTGCCGTAATCCGCCACGTCCAGTCGCTCCAGTTGCAACACACCACTGCTGTTGGGCAGGCGCATCAAGGAGTTGGTCTCGACGCTGACGCTCTGGGCCAGGGCAATGGGGCTGACCAGCAGGGCCAACAGAAAAACCTTACGCATGATTGGCCTCCTTGTTTACATCATTAGTCGGTGTCGGCGTCGAAAAGCTCTGCACATGGAACATACCCACCAGCAGGATCTGCAAGCGGTCACGCCAGGGATGGGCACGGGTTTTCACACTGCCGTTGAACAACAGCAGTTCCAGAACATGGGTCAGCAACAACAGGCTGCCGGCCAGGTTGACCAACAGGTGGAACGGGTTGATCAGCGGTGTGATCAGGTTGACCACCACCACGCCCCAGAACAGCAACGTCAATAATTTACCCAGCCCCCAAAACACCTTCATCCCGCACGCTCCCCTTGCACATTATTCTTTGGGCGCACAGTAACGACTTCTACAGGCGTTGTGCCAGTGAAGGATTAAAAAATTGATGAAGGGGCCCCTGGGGATTCCGCAGGGGCCTTGAGGCGGGGTCAGCGGTTGATCTGAATTTCCACGCGGCGGTTCAGCGCGCGGCCATCAGCGGTTTTGTTATCGGCTACGGGGTGGCTTTCGCCGGCGCCGGTCACGGAGACAAAACTGCTGCGCGGGATGCCGGAACTGACCAGGTAGTCGGTCACCGAATGAGCGCGTCGTTCAGAGAGTTTCTGGTTGTAGGCATCTTTACCGACACTGTCGGTATGCCCGCTGACGCGCAGCTGCGCACTCGGGGCCTCTTTTTTCAGGCGGGTGGCAATCACGTCGAGCTTGGTTTTGTCGGCAGCCGTGAGCTTCGCGGAGTCGAACTCGAAGTGCACGTCACGAATCACGATGGTTTCTTCCTTGACCACCACCACTTCCTCTTGAACCACCGCTACCGGCACCGGAGGGCAGCCATTGGCGTCGACCTGCACGCCTTTTGGCGTGCCAGGGCACTTGTCGCGGCTGTCCGGTACGCCATCGCCGTCCTCGTCACCGTCGCCATGCACCCAGCAATAGGCGCCAGCCATGCCGCCAATCAGCAGTGCGCCGTAGCCTGCATAGGACGAGCTTTGGGTCGCACCAATGGCAGCACCGGTCACACCGCCGACGGCGGCACAGGTGGGCCAGTCGGTTTTTTGCAAGCCTGCGCAACCTGTCAATACTCCGGTTAGCAGAACCAAGGGTAGAGCTGTCCGCATGATGCTCATCTGACTTTCTCCTGAGGGGATCGGCGGGGGCCGACGAGTGGAGTAAAGACGGCTCTTTTCATCTGCGCCAGCGTGTCACACCCCAGTATTCATTGGGCCGAGCGGTTTATTCTCGCCGCCCGCTCTAGGCCCGCACGCTCAGGCAGGCTAGTCTCTACGGTCCTGATGTGAGGATCTTCGATGACTGCCGGTATTTCTTCCCGTACACCCCAGCAAGCGCTCGCTGCGCTGCTTGATCTTCACGCGCCCAAACGCCTGCTGTTATTGGGCGCCAGCCAGTTCCCGGCGCTGGATGCCTTTAAGGAAGCACACCCGGATACCGTGGTGTCCTTCGCCGAGCCCGGCCCCTTGCCCACCGACCTCGCGGCCCAGCGTTTTGACCTGGCACTGGCGGTCGGTTGCCTGGAACACCTGTCAAAACCTGCGGGCCTGACCCTGCTGGGGGGCATCCGCAACCTCAATGCCAGTCGCATTGCGGTGCTGGTGGACCTGGAGGCCTGCCACTGGAAAGACACCGACTTCTTCTCCCTGGCCCTGCAAGCCAGCGAACGCTTCCAGCGCGACGGTCAGGTTTTGACGCTGTTTACCTATGATCTGCTTGACTATAAACAGGTGCCGGATTGGCTGAACGCCCGCTTCTGGGCCAACCCGCAAAATTTTGGAAAGTATTGGTGGTAACCCGATGAGTACATCCATTTGCCCCTGCGGCAGCGGCAACCTGCTGGATGCCTGCTGCGGTCATTATCACGCCGGCCACCCGGCCCCCTGCGCCGAAGCGTTGATGCGTTCGCGCTACAGCGCCTATGTGCTGGGCCTGGTGGACTACCTGGTGGCAACCACCCTGCCTGCGCAGCAAGCCGGGCTGGACACCACCGCCATCGGCGCCTGGAGCGCCCAAAGCACCTGGCTGGGCCTTTCAGTGGAAAGCTCCGAGGTGTTCGGCGGCCAGCCGGAACACGCCTTCGTGACCTTTACCGCTCGCTGGCATGACAGCACCGGCGAACACAGCCACCGCGAGCGCTCATCTTTCGTACAGAACAATGAGCACTGGTACTTTATCGACCCGACGGTGGACGTGAAGGCCGGGCGTAATGACGCCTGCGTGTGTGGCAGCGGGCAGAAATTCAAGAAGTGCTGTTCCGGCTACCTCTGACATTCATTGATACCCGACAGGCTCTCGCTTGCTATGCTGACTCTTCACACGGAGTAACGGCATGGTTTCTCAGGCGCGGGTATTCAGGACTTACAGCCTTCTGCTGGCATTGATGCTGGGGCTCTCCGGCTGCGCGTCGTGGTTCGCCGACGATACGCCCGCCCCCGAGGTGCGACTGGTCAAGGTCGACCCCGTGCGGGTCAAGTTGCTGGAGCAGAAGTTCAAGCTGTATTTCCGCGTGGATAACCGTGACGACAACGACCTGACCGTACGCGGCCTGGTTTACAAGGTCAGCCTCGGCACGATGGTGCTGACCGAAGGCGAGTCCAACGAATGGCTGACCGTGCCACCCCACAGCCACGCTTTTTTCCGGGTATCGGTGCGCACCAACCTGTGGCCGCAGATCCGCGATGTGGTCGACATGCTGAAAAATCCGCGCAATCCCGTGCCCTATCGTCTTGAAGGCGAGTTGAAAACCGGTTTATTTATCGGGAACGACGTGCAGGTGTTGCGCAATGGCGAGATAATCCCCGGCGATTTTATTCCGGAGCGACATCGATGACTCAGCAACCCCATGTCCATGGTCCCGACTGCAACCACGATCACGATCATCATGATCACGACCACGGCCATGTCCACGGCCCGAACTGCGGCCACGCTCACCAGGAGCCGGTGCGCAATACGTTGAAGGACGTGGGTCGTAACGATCCTTGCCCGTGCGGCAGCGAGAAGAAATTCAAGAAGTGCCACGGGGCTTGAGTTAAGAAACCCGATTCTCGAAACACTGCACATCCAAATGTGGGAGCGGGCTTGCTCGCGAAAGCGCAGTGTCAGTCAACCTCTCTGTTACTGATACACCGCTTTCGCGAGCAAGCCCGCTCCCACATTTAGCCTGTATTTCAAGGCCAGGATTTGCGCTGAAACTCCAACACCACTTCCAATCCCCCACCCTCCCGATTGCTCAAGCTCAACCGCCCGTCATGGGCACTGGCGATCGTATGCGCGATACTCAGCCCCAGCCCGTAACCACCGGTTTCCACATTGCGTGAGCCTTCCACCCGGTAAAACGGCTCCATCACCTGTTCCAGTTGTTCCTGGGGAATCCCCGGCCCACGGTCGCTGATGACGATCTTCAAGCTGTCCGCCTTGTCCTCTACCCGCACCACCACCTCGGAGCCATAACGCACCGCGTTCTCCAGCAGGTTCTGCACACAACGCTTGAGACTGCGGGCATACCCCGGCAATGGCTGTTTGGCCCGCCCTTCTATCGTCACCGTCTCGCCCACGTCCTGCAGGTCCGCCTGCAAGCTTTGCAGCAAGGCGTTGATGTCGATGTTCTGGCGCTTCTCGTTGATTTCGCCGCTGCTGACGAAGTCCAGGGTGCTGGAAACCATGTGCTCCATTTCTTCCAGGTCGCTGCGAAAACGTTCTTTGGTGCGGTTGTCGTCGAGCATTTCCGTACGTAACCGCAGGCGCGTAATGGGCGAGCGCAGGTCGTGGGAAATCGCCGCCAGGAAGCGCGTGCGCTCGGCGATATTGGCGATCAGCCGCTGCTGCATGGCGTTGAACGCCTGGGCGGCACGGCGCACTTCGGTGGGCCCATCGAGGGCCAGCGGTGGCCGCTGGATGTCCCGGCCCAAGGCTTCGGCAGCCTTGGCCAGGGCGTTGAGCGGGCGAATGGCCAGGCGCACCGCCACCAGGGCAATGATCACCAGCACCAATACCCGCAGCAGATAAATGCGCATCACGTAATCGAACAGCAAGTCCATCGGCGAAGTACTGGTCCAGCCTTGTTCCTCAGTGGCCTGCGCCTGCAGCCAGCGCCCGTCCGGCAAACGCAGGTCAATCAGGAATTGCCCCACCACAGGCCTGGAGCTGAGCAGAGTCGACAGCCCGGCATGCTGGCCCTCGGCATCCAGCAGCTTGAGGCTCAACAGATGCAGGTTCTGGGTGTAGCCGGTTTTCTCCGAGAGCACTTTATTCAGCAAGCGCTCGGTGGCCTGGTCGCTGTCGCTGATGCTGCTTGTCACATCACTGGCCTGGTCACTCAGGGTCAGGCGAAAGCGCGGCGTATCGAGCAGCTTGATCAGCACATCCGCCTGCGCCGGATCGCTGTGTACCAGCCGCACCACGTCCGCCAGCCGCGTGGCGATCAGCCGGCTGGGGATTTCCAGCACCTGGCCGTGGCGCATGTCGTACCAGATGCTGCTGGTCAGGGCCTGGGCCGCGAGCATGCCGCTGACCAGGATCAGCACCAGCCGGCCGAACAGCGAACGCGGCAGCAGTTTCACGATTGCAGCGCCACGTCGTCGGCGGTGAGCATGTAACCCTCGTTGCGCACAGTCTTGATCAACCCGGCCGGCAACTGCGAGCGCAGTCGGCTGACGCACACATCAATCGAGCGGTCGAACGGCGTGCTGTCTTTGTCGAACACGTGGTTGAGCAAAAAGTCGCGGCTCAGCGGCCGGTTGGGATGCTGCAATAACAGGCGCAACACCCGGTAATCGGAGTTGCCGAGGCTGACCACCACGCCTTCCGGCGAAAGCAATTGGCGGGCCCGGGTGTCCAGCTGCCAGCCGGCAAAGCTGATGCTCGGTGCTTCATCGAGCCGCGCCCGGTCCGGAAAACTCTGCACCCGGCGCAGCACCACCTTGATCCGCACCAGCAACTCCCGCGGGTCGAACGGCTTGGGCAGGTAATCGTCGGCGCCGATTTCCAGGCCGACGATCCGGTCGATCAGCGTGCCCTTGGCGGTGAGCATGATCACCGGCGTGTTGGAGCTGACGCGCAATTCGCGGCACAAACTCAGGCCGTCTTCGCCGGGCAACATCAGGTCGAGGACGATCAGGTCGATGACATTCAGCGCCAGGCGGCGGCGCATTTCCTTGCCGTCGCCGGCGGTGGACACCTGGAAGCCGGCGTCACTCAGGTAGTCGCACAGCAATTGGCGGATTTGCGGGTCGTCATCAACGATCAGCAGGTGGTCTTGCTTGGCCATGGGGCAATTCGTCCGAAACTCAAAAGGCAGGAGATAGCCGAAACTTCAGCCAGGAGTACGCGCAAATGTAATGGAATGTTGTGGGAAGCGGTAATCACGCATCCACATTACAAAGCCACGGCATGGCGGCCGGTATCGGTCTTTAGACTACCGAATCTAAATGAGATTAATTGTAATTTAGCCTAGGTCACTCCGAATGCCATTGCCTACCCCGCGCGCCCTGTCGCTGCAATCTACCCTTGCGCCGATGTTCGGCCTGCTTGCCGCCGGCAGCGTTTCTCCCACCGCCTGGGCCGATGCGCCGGTGGCGGCGTCGAATGATTCAGTGCTGAGCCTGCCGGAAATCAAGATCGACGGTGAAGCCACTTCCGCCTTTAAAGTCGACCGGGTGACCTCGGCAAAAATCAGCCAGCCGCTGCTTGATGCCCCGCAAAGCGTAACCATCGTCCCGCAGCAAGTGCTCAAGGAGCAAAACGCGCAGACCTTGCAGGAAGTGTTGCGCAACGTGCCGGGCATCACCTTCATGTCCGGCGAAGGCAACCTGGGCTGGGGCGACCTGTTTTCGATTCGCGGGTTTTCCTCGGAGCAGAGCCTGACCGTCGACGGTGTGCGCGATGCCGGCCAATCGACCCGCACCGACACCTTCAACCTGCAACAGGCAGAAGTGTTCAAGGGCACCGGCTCGATCGAATCCGGCGTTTCCGCGGTAGGCGGCAGCGTCAACCTGGTGAGTAAAGAGGCGCACCTGGGGGATGCCAACAAACTCTCGGCCGGCATCGGCACCGACAGCTACCGCCGCCTCACCGGCGATTTCAACCAACAACTGAATGACACCACCGCCCTGCGCATCAACCTGATGAAGCACTACAACCAGGTGGCCGAGCGTGACGACGTGGACTACGACCGCTGGGGCATCGCGACCTCCCTCGGCTTCGGCCTGGGCACCGACACCCGCCTGTTTATCGACACCTTCTACCAGAAGGACGACAACACGCCGGACGGCGGTGTGCCGATCCAGCGCGGCACCGACGGCGACCGCATGCCGGGAGTCAAGCGCTCCAACTGGTATGGCGACTCGCACCTGTACACCCAGCAGACCAAAACCACTTCGCTGACCACCCGCTTCGAGCATGATTTCGACTGGAACGAAGCGACCCTGAAGAACCAGACCAAGTGGGAACGCACCGACAACTTCGCGGTGCTCTCGCCCGCGCGCTTCTTCGCCGCCAACGGCAATGGCCAAAAAACCTGCACCGGCACGCGCTGTGCGACCTTGGGCTACACCGGCGTAGGACCGATCAGCCAAGTGCCCGGCAGCACGGTAAATGCCTACCCGGGATACGCCAACAGCGGTAACACCGCCTACGGTATTTTGCGAGGGAGCGACTTCGGCCAGTCGACGCGCTACACCATCCTCGACAACCAGACCGACTTCGCCTTCAAGCTCAATACCGGCGGGCTGGAACACGCAGTGGTCAGCGGGCTCGAGTTCTATCACGAGACCTACGGCGGCCTGAAACGCAACGCCGAAGTGCCGGCCGGAGACCTGTTCTTCGACATGAACGACCCGAACCACAGCTTCGCCAGCACCGAAGTGACCAAGGGTGAAGGCCAGCCACGCTCAGTGATCGACAACGCCGGCATCTACCTGGGTGACACCATCACCCTGAATGAACAGTGGCAAGTGCTCGGCTCCCTGCGCTACGACAACTGGCAGGCCGAGACCACCCAACGTGGCCAAGCTTCAATCAACAGCACCGACGGTGCCGTGAGCGGCCGGGTCGGCGCGGTGTACAAGCCGTTGCCTAACGGCAGCATCTACGTGTCCTACAGCGAAGCGGCACAACCGTCAGCCCTGGGCGCGTCGACCAACAACCAGATCTACGGCGCCGCGAGCACCAGCAACTACACCCCGGCCAAGTCGAAGACCTACGAGATCGGCACCAAGTGGGACATTGCCCACGACCTGCTGAACGTCACCGCCGCGATCTTCCGCACCGAACTGGACAACTCCTGGGAATACCAGGACGGCGAAAGCGCTCCGGTACGCGCCCTCCCCGCCAAGCGCGTAGACGGTGTGGAACTGGGCCTGCAAGGCAATATCAGCCCGCGCTGGACGGTGTACAGCGGGTTCTCCGCGCTGAAAAGCACCCAGACCAAAGGGGCCAACAAAGGCGAGGAAGCCAAGAACGTTCCCGACCTGACCGCCAACCTGTGGACCACCTACGCCGTCACCGACGACCTGAGCCTGAGTTACGGCGCGCAATACGTAGGACGCCGCCGCTACAGCGACAACAAATACGTCGGCGGCCTGAACAACAACAGCAGCTACGCCACCGGCCCGTCCGGCGTGTACGCGATCTACACCCGTGACCACGAAAAGGCCCCCGGCTACTGGCTCAACAACGTGGCTGCGCAATACAAAGTGACCAGGCAAACCACGGTCAACCTCAACCTGAACAACGTGTTTAACAAGTTCTACTACAGCCAGATCGGCGCGTCCCTGGACGGCTTCCAGCTCTACGGCATTCCGGGCGCCGGGCGCACGCTCACCGCCAGTGTCGACTATGAGTTTTAAGCCGTGCTGATCGAAATCCCCGGCCTGTTGAGTGCCGAAGAAGTCGAGGTGGCCGTCGCCACCCTGCTCGATCAACCGTGGGTCGACGGCAAGGTCACCGCCGGGCAACGCTCGGCCAGGGCGAAAAACAACCGGCAGCTGTCGGAAGACGCGCCGGTAGCGATTCGCCTGGGTGAGCAGATTCTGTCGCGGCTGTCGGATAACGCGCTGTTCATGTCCGCCGCCCTGCCGAAGAAAATCTACCCGCCGCTGTTCAACCGCTACAGCGGCGGCGAAGCCTTCGACTGGCATATCGACAATGCGATTCGCGGCCTCAAGGGTGTGCGCGAACGGGTGCGCACCGACATCTCCGCCACCTTGTTCCTGGCTGATCCGGCCAGCTACGACGGCGGCGAACTGGTGATCCGCGACACGTTCGGCGAGCACTCGGTGAAGCTGACCGCCGGGCACCTGCTGATTTATCCCGGCAGCAGTTTGCACAAGATCAACCCGGTCACCCGCGGCGAGCGCATCGCCAGTTTCTTCTGGATCGAAAGCCTGGTGCGCGAAGACAGCCAGCGCCAACTGCTGCTGGACATGGACGTGGCGATTCAACGCCTCACCGCGCAACACGCCGACGACCACGCGTTGCTGCAACTGAGCGGCGCCTATCACAACCTTTTGCGGCGCTGGAGCGATGTCTGATGCGCCGCCTTCACCTGGAGTTCTCGCCATGCTGAAACCCCGCAACTTCCTCAAGCTGGGCGCACTGTTTGCCGTGCTGATCCTCGGCCACGCCGAAACCGCCGCCGCCCATGAAGTCACCGACGTGCTGGGCCGCAAGGTCGAGGTGCCAGACCACGTGCAGCGCGTGGTGCTCGGCGAAGGCCGGCTGATTTCGGCCTTTGCCTTGCTGGACAAGGACGCGCCATTCCAACGGGTTGTCGGCTGGCAGAATGATTTGAAACTGTTGGACGCCCACACCTATAACGCCTACGTGGCGAAATTTCCGACGGTAAAAGACATTCCGCTGATTGGCCAGGCGTCGGAGCAAAGCGTCAGCGCCGAGGAAATTCTTTCGCTGAAACCGGACCTGGCGGTGTTCAGCATTTCCGGCCATGGCCCGACTGAACACAGCCCGGTGGCGGACGTGTTGGCCAAGGCGGGCATTGCAGTGTTGTTCGTCGACTTCCGCATCAACCCGGTGCAAGGCACCCACGCCAGCATGACCGCCCTGGGCCAGGCCCTGGGCCGGGAAACCCAGGCCAAGGCGTTCCTCGACTTTTATGACCAGCACATCAAGGTGATCACCGACGCCGTCGCCACCTTGCCGGCCGGGCCGCGCCCGAGCGTGTTCCTGGAATTGCTGGCCGGCGCCTGGCAGGCACCGGGGCACACCACTGGCAAGAGCGGCATGGGTGAAGTGATCAAGCTGGTGGGCGGGCGCAACATCGCCGCCGACGTGGTGCCGGGGGCGCTGGGAGATATCAGTGTCGAGTACGCGCTGAAAGCTGACCCGGATGTGTATGTGGCCACCGGCAATCACAAGCCCGGGTTGATTCTGGGTGCTGGCGTGAGCAACGAAGACGCGCGTGCCTCGTTTGATACCGTGCTGGCCCGCCCTGAGTTTGTGAACCTTCGGGCGATTCGTGAGGGCAATTCCCACGGTCTGTGGCATGACTTCTACAACTCGCCGTACAACCTGCTGGCGATTGAAGCGCTGGCCAAGTGGGTGCATCCGGAATTGTTCGCCAAGCTGGATCCCAAGGCGACCATGGAAGCGATGAACCAACAGTTCCTCGGCATGCCGCTGCAGGGTGCTTACTGGATTGATGGCAAGGCCAAGTAACTAAGGCTCACAACCCATTCCCTGCCTGTACACGGTTCCTGTGGGAGCTGGCTTGCCTGCGATAGCGGTGCTGGATTCACCATCGCCATCGCAGGCAAGCCAGCTCCCACACTGACCGTGTACCGGCAGGGATTTTCGTCGTTTTCAAGGCTGCGAATCCAATGACCACTCAAACCCTCGACCTCGCCACCGCCAGCCAAGGCTATCGCCGCCTGCTCGCGCGTCGTTGCTGGCTGCTGGCCCTGCTGGGTGGCGCGCTGATGTGCGCGATCCTCGTGGACCTGGCCAGCGGCCCGTCGGGCATGGGCCTTGGCGCCCTGCTCGATGGCTTGCTGCACCCGGCCCACCTGAGCGCCACCGACCAGGTGATCATCTGGAACGTGCGCCTGCCCTACGCCTTGATGGCGGTGTTGGTCGGTTGCGCGCTGTCGCTGGCGGGCGCCGAGATGCAGGCTATCCTTAACAACCCGCTCGCCAGTCCATTCACCCTGGGGGTTTCCTCGGCGGCGGCGTTGGGCGCGTCCCTGGTGATTGTGTTTCCGGTGACGACGCTGTGGGTGTCGGCCAATACGGCGATTTCCATTTCAGCCTTTGTGTTTGCCGCCGCCTCGGTCTTTTTGCTGCAAGCCATGTCGCGGCTGCGCGGTGCCGGGGTGGAAAGCCTGGTGCTGTTCGGGATTGCCCTGGTGTTCAGTTGCAACGCGGTGGTCGCCCTGTTGCAACTGGTCGCCACCGAAGATGTGCTGCAACAACTGGTGTTCTGGACCCTGGGCAGCGTGACCCGGGCCAACTGGGACAAGCTCGGCATCCTCGCGTTGGTGGTCGCCGTGGTCATGCCCTTTTCCTTCGCGGCCGCGCCACGCCTGACCCTGTTGCGCATGGGCGAAGACCGCGCGCAAAGCTTCGGTGTCGATGTGAAGCGCCTGCGGTTTTTCTCGTTGTTGCGCATCAGCCTGCTGTCGGCCACCGCCGTGGCGTTTGTGGGAACCATCGGATTTATCGGCCTGGTGGGTCCGCACATCGCGCGGATTCTGGTGGGTGAAGACCAGCGCTTCCTGCTACCGGCCAGCGCGCTTGTCGGCGCGTTACTGTTGTCGCTGTCATCCATCGCCAGCAAGCTGATCATGCCCGGGGTGATCGTACCCGTGGGTATCGTCACCGCGCTGGTGGGCGTGCCGATTTTCGTGTTGCTGGTGTTCAAGCGCGGGAGGCAGTTATGAGCAGCGGGCTGTCGATTCAGAACGCCCAGGTCAGTTATGGCCGGCGCCAGATTGTGCATGACCTGAGTTTGCCAACCCTGGCCCACGGCAGCCTGACCGCGTTGATCGGGCCGAACGGTGCGGGCAAGTCGACGTTGCTGCGGGCGGTGGCGGGGCTGGAAAAGATGCAGGGCGTTGTCAGATTGGGTGACCTGGACCTGACGAAAATGTCCGTCGGTGAACGCGCCCGGCGCGTGACCTATATGCCGCAAAACCTTCCGCCGGGCTTGAGCCTGAGTGTGATGGAAAGCGTGATCGCGGCGCTGCGGGTGGCGAACGTCGAGAGCATTGCGCTTTCAAGCGACGCGTGCATGCGCGAGGCCTTTGATGCGTTGCAAAGGATTGGCATCGCTCATCTGGCGGATCAGCTATTGAGCACGTTATCCGGCGGCCAGCGGCAACTGGTCAGCCTGGCGCAACTGATTGCGCGCCGGCCACAGGTGATGCTGCTGGATGAACCCACCAGTGCGCTGGACTTGAACTACCAGTTGAAGGTCATGGATTGCGTGCGCGAACTGGTGCGGGAACACAACCTGATCGCCGTGGTGGTGCTGCACGACATCAACCTCGCGGCGCGCTATGCCGACCATATCGCGGTGCTGCGCCAGGGCCGGCTGTACGCCAGTGGCGCGGCGGATGACGTGCTGGATACGGCGCTGTTTGCCGAAGTCTATGGTGTGCGGGTACGCATCGAGCGATGCTCACAACAAACGTTGCAGGTGTTGGTGGACGGCGCCGTAACCTGACCTCCCTACGGGAGGAGGGTTTCTGAAGAGATGACGGTGGCGTACTCGCCGTGCAGGTTGCCCAACGACATGGCATGTACCGCCTGCGCCGAATGCATCTGCCCGAAAAAGTCCGCCTTGTCGAAGGTGTAGCAGGCATCTTCGATAACCCACGTCTCAAACCCCAGGTTGCCGGCACTGCGGGCCGTGGCCTCCACCGAGTTATGGGTGGCCACGCCCACCAGCACCACTTGCCGAAGCCCGGCCTCATGCAACCTCGCTTCCAGCCCCGTCCCACAAAATGCGTCCGGCACCCGTTTCTGGATCAACTGCTCACCCGCCTGCGGAATAAATGCATCCTGAAACTCCACCCCCGACTGCTGCGGCCAGAACACCGATTCCGGTGAATGGGACAGATGCTGCACATGAATCACCGGCCAGCCTTCGCGCCGCCAATGCGCCAGCAACGCCTGCATGCGCTCCTCGGCGTGCGGATTATTGCGCCGTCCCAGCCTGGGATGGTGAATGCCTTTTTGCTGGTCAATCAGAATCAACGCTGCGCCCGCACGAATTTCCATATCGATAGACCCAAATGTTTCATTGAATTTTCGTCACCCTAACATCACCTATACCTACAGGCATTCGCTCAAGCGTCACCACCCTTGGAGAGCTTCATGATCGACCTGTATTACTGGACCACCCCCAACGGTCACAAAGTGTCGTTGTTCCTGGAAGAAGCCGGCCTGCCTTACGAGGTACACCCGATCAACATCGGCCAGGGCGATCAGTTCAAGCCCGACTTCCTGAAGATCGCCCCCAATAACCGCATCCCGGCCATCGTCGATCAGAACCCGACCGACGGCGGCGCGCCGATTTCCCTGTTCGAATCCGGTGCGATCCTGCTGTACCTCGCGGAAAAAACCGGCAAGTTCATTCCCCAGGACCTGCGTGGTCGTCAGGAAGCGCTGCAATGGCTGTTCTGGCAAATGGGTGGCCTGGGCCCGATGGCCGGCCAGAATCACCACTTCAGCCAGTTCGCCCCGGAAAAGATTCCCTACGCGATCAAACGCTATGTGGATGAGACCGCCCGCCTGTATGGCGTGCTGGACCGGCGCCTGGCCGACCGCACGTTCGTGGCCGGCGAGGAATACAGCATTGCCGACATGGCGATCTACCCGTGGATCGTTTCCCACAAGTGGCAGAGCCAGAAGCTGGAAGACTTCCCACATGTAGAACGCTGGTTCAACCACATCAAGCAACGCCCGGCGACGGTGCGTGCCTATGAGCTGGTGCAGAAGGTCAATCCGCCAAAATCCTGAAGGTCAACGGGATCAAAATGTGGGAGCGGGCTTGCTCGCGAATGCGGTGGATCAGCCACAACTCTTTTAGCTGATACACCGCATTCGCGAGCAAGCCCGCTCCCACACTGATTTGTGCCCGACTAGAAACCTTACGCAAATCCTGAAATAAGCATCGCCTCCCGCTTGCGTCGTTTCGCCGCGCTCACTAACGTAGCGCCTTTACTGACGCTACCCCCCGCAGGAGCTTTGCCATGGCCTCGCCAGCCCTCTCACATTTTCTTCCCCGGTTCGGCGTTGCCGCGGCAATTGCCAGTGCCTTGGGCCTGGCCGGTTGCCAGTTACAGAGCACCCAAGACACCCTGCCTCCGGTTTCCGGCGTACAGCCGATCAAGGGCCTGGCGCAGAACGTTTCGGTGCGCCGTAACAGCCAGGGCATCCCGCTGATTGAAAGCAGCACCTTCCACGATGCGCTGTTCACCCTGGGCTACGTGCACGCCAGCGACCGCATCACCCAGATGGTCACCCTGCGCCTGCTGGCCCAGGGCCGCCTGGCGGAAATGTCCGGGCCGGATGTGCTGGATGTCGACCGTTTCATGCGGGCGGTCAACCTGCGCAAAAGCGCCGGCGAGCTATATAACGCCTCGTCGCCGCGCCTCAAGCGCTTCTTTGAGGTGTATGCGCGCGGGGTCAACGCCTACCTGTTCCGCTACCGCGACAAGCTGCCGCCAGACCTGGCCCAGACTGGCTACAAGCCTGAATACTGGAAGCCGGAAGATTCGGCGCTGCTGTTCTGCCTGCTGAATTTCAGCGAGTCGACCAACTTGCAGGAAGAGCTGTCGTCATTGGTGCTCGCGCAAAAAGTCGGTGCCGACAAACTCGCCTGGCTGACCCCGAGCTACCCGGATGAACCGCTGCCAGTGGCCGAGTCCGACAAGCTCAAGGGCATCAACCTGGGCCAGATCCCGGGCCTCGCTGCGCTGACCAGCCTCAGCGAGCACCTCGGCACCCTCAACACCCTGGGCACGTCCAGCTCCAGCAACTGGGCGATCGGCCCGCAGCGCAGCCGCAGCAACAAGAGCCTGCTGGCCAATGACCTGTCGACCTCGATGCAGGCCCCGTCGCTGTGGAACTACGTGCAGATCCGCTCGCCGAAATACCAGGCCGCCGGTGTGTCCATCGCCGGTTTGCCAACCCTGCTTTCCGGCTTCAACGGCAAGGTGGCCTGGAGCATGAGCCAGGTCTCGGGTGACACCCAGGACGTATTCCTGGAGAAGGTCAAGCGCCAGGGCAACGCGCTGTACTACGAAAACAACGGCAAATGGCTGCCCGCCATCGTGCGCAATGAAACCTACTTCGCCAAGGGCCAGCGGCCGATTCGCGAAGCGGTGTACGAAACCCGCCACGGGCCGCTGCTCAACAGTGCCCAGTCGCTGACCAGCGGCTACGGCCTGGCGTTGCAAACCGCCGATTTCAAGGACGACAAGAGCCTGGACGCGTTCTTCGACCTGTCCCGTGCGCAAACCGCCGGTAAAGCGTCTGACGCCACCCGGGAAATTCGCGCAATTGCCTTGAACATGGTCTTCGCCGACGCCAGCAGCATTGGCTGGCAAGTGACCGGGCGCTTCCCCAACCGCCGTGAAGGCGAAGGCCTGGTGCCATCGCCGGGCTGGGACGGGCGTTTCGACTGGGATGGCTACGCCGACGCGATGCTGCACCCCTACGATCAGGACCCGGCCCAGGGTTGGATCGGCACGGCCAACCAGCGCACCATTCCCCGTGGCTACGGCATGCAACTGTCCAACTCGTGGGCCGCGCCGGAACGCGCCGAACGTATCGCGCAACTGGCCGGCAGCGGCAAGCATGACAGCCGCAGCATGATTGCCATGCAGTACGACCAGACCACCACGTTTGCCGCCAAGCTCAAGAGCATGTTCCAGGCGCCGGGCATGGTCCAGCCGCTGAAACAGGCGATCGATGGATTGCCGGTGGCAGACCAGGCCAAGGCGCGGGAAGCACTGGGCCGCCTGATGGCCTTTGACGGTCGGCTGGCATCCACCTCCGCCGACGCGGCGATTTATGAGTTGTTCCTGCAGGAAAGCGCCAAGCAGATTTTCCTCGACGAACTCGGTCCGGAAAACAGCGCCACCTGGAAAGCCTTTATCGGTAACGCCAACCTGTCGTACTCGGCGGTGGCCGACCACCTGCTGGGGCGCGAAGACAGCCCGTTCTGGAATGACGCCCGCACCGGGCAGAAAACCGACAAGCCGGCGATCCTCGCCCGTAGCCTGGCCGCCGCGATCACCGCAGGCGACAGCGCGCTGGGCGCCGATCACAAGGCCTGGCAGTGGGGCAAACTGCACAGCTACACCTGGAAGAACACCAGCGGCCAGGCCATTCGCGGCCCACTGGCCGCGGGCGGCGATCACAACACGCTGAACAGCGCACCGTATAGCTGGGGCCAGAGTTTCGACACGACCCAGGTGCCGGCGCTGCGGATGATTGTCGACTTCGGCCTGGCGGAACCGATGATGGGCCAAAGCGGCATCGGCCAATCCGGCAACCCGGCCAGCCCGAACTATGCCAATGGCATCGACCCGTGGCTGAAGGCGCAATACCTGAGCTTCCCGATGCAGCCACAGAACTTTGACGGGGTGTACGGGAAGACGCGGTTGACGCTGGTGCCGGGCAAGTAACCCGGTTTCCCTGACTCAACCGGATCAAAATGTGGGAGCGGGCTTGCTGTGGTGAGCGGGCTTGCCCCGCGTTGGGCTGCGAAGCAGCC
>NZ_JACARS010000133.1:0-23233 GCF_013386485.1 Pseudomonas sp. P7758
CGCTCAAGGGGTACCCACGCCTGCCGCCCGACAACTGCGATAGCGGTTTGAAGAACGGTTGGGCGGGTTGCATCTGCAGCACCTTGCGCAAGGCACCGCGCGACAGGGCATGTTCCTGGATTTTGCCTCTTAACTCCGGCCCCTGCCCAATGCCTGGCAATCCCAGAGACTGGCGGTGGGTGTCTGGCAGGGCATGTTGCAAGGCGCCGTACAGATTGTCGACGACATGCAGGCTTTGCCCTCGTGCGTCAAACGCCTCGTAGCGTCCATCGCCCCTGTGCACCAATACCTTGCGGTGCGCGGACTCGGGTGGGCCATAGCCGGCACGCAGGCTTCCGGCCAGGGAGCCTTCGCGAACCTCAATGCGCAAGTCGTTTCGCCAGCCAGGAAGGCGCTCCAGCGTGTTGAGCGCCAGCGCTTCGGTGTCGACATTGGCCAACTCGTCCAGATAAAGCCCTTCGTACGCCCGGGCCAGACGCAGATGCCCAAGTTGCCGGCGCGCTTGCTGCGCCAGCTCCAGGGGAATCTTGCGATTGTTGACCAGGCTCGCCCTCTGCGAGGGGCTGGCACCTTCCAGCAGTTCCTCGACCATGACCGGTGGCAGGCTTTTGAAGTCGCGCGCGAACAGTTGCAGTTCGGCGCTGCCAGGCGATGACCGCCCGAGGTAAAGGCTGTCGAACACCCGCCGCAGGGACTGTTTTGCATAGATTCCCAGGCGAGCCTGCAACGCCTGGCTACGCAGCGCGGCCCCGTAGGGCATATGCTGGCCGAGCAGGTTTTTAAGCTGCTCCTCGGGCAAACTCTCGACGATCAACGCCGGCAGCTTGCCGCCGAACAGGTCGATGCGGCTGATGCTGATCAGTTCCGTCCCGGGCGCATGAGGTTGGCCATACAACGCAGCTGTCCTGCTGGTGCCCTGGCCGTCAAATACTTCGATGGTCCTGCCGGGCGGCCAGCCGGTCATTTCCACCATCAACGACGCGGCGTAGCTGCCCAGGTCCATCGACATCGACCCCGCAAGGATCTGCCCACTCAAGCTTTCGGCACGCCCGTAAGCCCGCATGCGCACCGCCGTATCGAGTGTGATGGCCGGAGTGGGCTCGCTTTCCACGTACAGCCGGCGCAGCACGCTTTCGTCGGTGTCACTGATCTTGCGCACCTGCTCCAACTGCGTATCGCTCAGGCCTTCCATTACATGGCTCAGTCGCCGCATCAGCGGAACACCTTGCCACGTCAGGGGCTCATCGGCCTCATGGGTCCAGGCGCCAGAACCGTTGTTGACGATCTGAGGCTCATACGCCTCGGGCCTGCTGGGGTGCTGGACCCGGTACACGCCCGGTTCGTCTTGCGCGGTCACGGCGTAGCGATTGCCGTCCACCGACACGACCTGGCGCCCATTGACGGTATGTAGTCCCGCCTGGTCGGGAACCGAGCCTGCCGGCAGTCGGATGTCCTGCGCATAGGGCCCAAGGTCCGGCTTCCACAAGCGGGCCTTGCCCGACGGCAGCCTGACCGCCTTGAGTCCTTCGATAAACGGCGACACGCTGATATGCAACGCAGCGCCGCCCACCGCCAGTTGCGCGAGATTTTCCAGCACGTCAGCGATATGCGCCCAGCCGGCCTCGCGGTCACCCTGGCCGAGTTCAACCACGCCCTCCAGCACTTCGTACAGCAGTTGCCCGGCCGTGACCACCGCCATCAGTGCACCCAAGGGCGGAATGAACATCGACACCAGGTTCAAGGTGAACAGGCCGATGTTCATCAGATGCGCCATCCGCCGGTCGTGGCCAGCCGCGTCGGTGTGAGCGGTGGGTATCGCCATGCTCAACCCATCGTCGAGTGCGCGCTTGCGCATGTCGGCGTACAGCTCGTCCCAAGGGTCGACGTCGATCCACAGCCCCTTGATCGGGTGGGCGTTGAGGTTCAGGTTTGGCTGGTCCTGCGGCGTGCGGCTGATATGTCGCGGGGACTTTATGACGGCGTTGATCGCCTGGAGTTCGGTAAGGGATTTTCTTGCGTAGTACTGTCGCCACGCTGGATCAGGGCCCAGGGCCACGCGCCTTTGCGGTTCATCGACGCGTTTCTCGGTGAACCGCCCGTAGTAGTAAGCCAGGTATTTTTTCCCGATGAACCGTGAGAAAAACTGTTGGTGGGCCGTGACCTGAACACCCCTGCTGTCCCAATAGTCCTCGGGTCTGTAAGCGGTCAGCTCACGGGTCGTTTCCTCTGCATAGTCGGCAAAGGTTTTGTAGCGCTTGATGGGGTGCTCGGGGTGGTCGGGGATGTAGACGATAAGCCAGGTGCCATACCCATGCTCCACGCTCGGGTCGATCATGAGGCAGCCGTGCATTTGCAGTTCCATGATACTGGGCCAGCGGTGCCAGACCTGCTTGCCTTCGTGCTTGATGCGTCGCTCGCCATTGGCGATGCGCAGCAGTAGCGCGTAGTCGTCGCTGCGAATATCACCTTTGAGCAACGCCACGTAGGCGGCGGCTCTGAAGGCGTCCTTTTGCCGGGTGATAAAGCGTTCACGCAGCAGGTTCCTGGACACGGTTTGCACGGGCAGCAGGTAGGTGGTGAGGTGTTCCTGGTACAGCCTGCCCAGGTCCAGGTCGCGGCATAACCGGGCGAAGGTCTCGATCGTCAGGGTCGTGGTATGGCGCTCGAAACGGCCATCGGCGCCGGGAGCGGTGATAAAGCCTGAAGCACTGTCGAAGAACCCGGCGCGGGTCTCGCGCGCTTCAAAATTGTTCAAGGCCGCTTGCAACAGGGACAAAGTCTTGGTCCGGTAGCCTGTCGCTAGTCCTTCGACCGGTACATAGAGGCGCAGATGCACCTGGTTGACGTCCAGCTCAAACCCGGCGGCCTTCAACGCGGCTTCAAGCAATGGCCGGGCGAAGGCGTTGACCTCTTGCACCTTGCCGGTCGCTTGCTCCAGTGCAGTGTGAGACTTGATGCTCGCCTCCAACAGGTTTTGCAGCGCAGCCTTCTGTGCCGGGGTGGTGGCCGCATACCAGGCGGGGATCTCTGGCTTGGCCTGCGTGATGGCTGCACGCAGGGCAGGAGATGCGCTGACCAGGCTTTCGGGGATGGCGGCTTTGATCTGTGCATAGTGACGCCCTTCGCCGCCCGGCAGGAGCGAGGTGGAGGCTTGAGGTGCTGGCATAAACGAGTACCGATAGGGAAATTAAGGCAATGACCTTAATCAGTCGCCCCCGGCACTCGGCGGTAGCTATTTGAACGGATTGCCCCCCATGGACGAACACTCAAAAAGCGCTGGCAGGCTTGATGCACACGGGGGGATTTCCATGGGGTAATTAAGTCGTCGATCCATAGGTAATCCGGGGCCGATGCGTTAACTATTGCGTGCTATCCAGCGGCTTTTCGACTTATTAATCCACAGCGGTTTTCAGTAGCCTTTTTCCTTTGCTTACCCAAAGGAATGCCCCCATGCAGGATGCCCCCTCCGTTACTCCCCTCTCATCTTCCGACGACAACAGTGCGTTCATTCGCCAGGCCATTCCGGACTGGCTGGTACAGGCGCCGGCCCACCGCATAGAAGCGTTGAAACAGGCCAGGCTCGAACAGGTGCAGTGGATGGACAGCTTGTCGCCGCTGCAGCGAAGAACCTTGAAGGCGTTCAATGAAACCAGTTTCAAATCCCAACACGCGGTGGATAAACACCTGGCCAACGTCCAGGCACTCAAGCCCTTCGCCATAGGCCTGCTCAACGGCGCGCTGAAAGAACAATTCAACCTCACCGTGGATGTCGAAGGCACCTCTCTTCGTTTGTATGAGCCGCTGAGGCTCGGCACCTTGGGGATCAAGGCCGGCGAATACAAAGTACTGGAGGTGTCGCTGGTGCAGGCTGCCCTGCATAACTTTGAAACCAGTGAAGGTGAAGACGGCGCATTCGATCCTGCCTCCGGGTTCACCCAATACCCGGACCGGGAAGGCGCCTCTCCCAGGATCAGCCCGGCGCTGACCGTACCCGCCTTTATCAGGCTGTGCCGTACGCTGGACGTGGGTGCCCGCTACCAGGCGCACCTCAAGGAAACATTACTGCCCACCGACGAGACGGCCGCCACCCGGTTGCGCGACGCCGTGATCACCAGCCAGAAGGATGCCCTCAGGGCTGCGGCGTACCTGGCGCTGCTCAAGCAGGACATTCTCCCGGATGACTTCACCATGGTGCTCAAGGTGGTCGACGGCGAACGCAACCCGACGCTGGGCGGCAAGCCGGTATGGTTCAGTTGCCTGAGCGTGATAGACCGTGCGCTCATGGGGAGCGTGGTGTTTACACCGGTGGAAAAATATCGCTATGCCACCGACTTCATCGTCTACCTGCCCCACGATCCGGAGCACCCGCTCAAGCGCTTCAACAGCCTTGATGCGCTGAAAACCGAACTGAACCGCCAGTGGGTGGCGCGCGACAAAGCGCCAAGCGAATCCGGCAATAACAACCGCCCGACGCCCACGAGCTACCAGCATTTTTTCAGCCAGTTTCTCAATGAGCATGACAAGCCGGCGTTCTTCAACCGGTTTACCGAACCCGCTGCGGACTCCACCGCCGCCGTCGACGCAGTAGCGCGTTCGCCGGTGACCCAGACAATGCTGCAACTGGCCTTCCCGGTATTGACTACGACGGTCATGCCCCAGTCGCTTCCGCCCCCGAAAGCCGGCTGCAGGGTGGTGAAGACGGGCGCTCCCGACCTGTACCTGATGGTGGTCTCAAGACAGGGCCTGTGGGCTGACAACGTCGACCTGTGGGCCAACCTGTTTGAACATGGCCGCGACAAGGCCCTCGGCGATGCGCGCGACCAGGCAGTGCCCACCGCCGATGTCGACGCCCGGGTGCGCGGGCAAAAAATCGCCCGTTGGCTGGAGGCCGGCGCTACCGTGCTCGGCCTGGGACTGGCGTTCGTCCCGGTGCTCGGCGAAATCATGCTGGCCGCCATGGCGGGCCAATTGCTCTACGAAACCTTCGAAGGTGTGATCGACTGGGGCGAAGGCGACCGGGACACGGCCAAGGCTCACTGGTTCGACGTCGCGCAAAACCTGGCCGCCATGGCGCTGCTGGCCGGCGCGGGGAAAGGCCTGCAAAAGCTCGCGGCACCGCCTACACCCGCGTTGGTACAAGGGCTCAAGCCGGTGCGTTTGCCAGGTGGCGAGCTACGGCTGTGGAAGCCCGACCTGGCCCCTTATCGCAGCCCCGTCGTATTGCCCAAGGACGCCGCGTTTGACGACCTGGGCTTGCACAGCCACGACCAGCAGCCGCTGCTGCCCCTCGACGATCAACTGTATGCCGTCAAACCCGAGCCCGACGGCGACACCTATCGCATACAACACCCCACCCGCTCCGACGCTTATGCCCCGCAGGTGGCGCATAACGGCGCGGGCGCCTGGCTGCATGAAGGCGAAGAACCGCTGACCTGGGACGGCCCGGCGCTGATGCGCCGCCTGGGTTGTCGCACCCGGGGCTTGAGCGACGCACAACTGGAACAGGCACGCCTGGCCAGTGGCACTCGCGCCGATCAACTGCGCCAACTGCATGTGGACCTGCAACCGCCGCCCGTCCTGTTGAGCGACAGCCTGGCGCGCTTTGGCATCCATCAGCGGATCGAGACGTTTATCGAGAAGATGGGCAGTGACGACCCGCTGGATTATGCGCTGGCCGACCCGGCGATCACCGAGCGCGTGGTGGCGCACCGAGGCTTGACCTATCCGGCGGTCCTCGACCCGACTCCCCGGGTGCTGGACGAACAGACGATGCTGTGGCGCCGCGAAGTTGCCCAGGCTGCCCGGGACAGTCGGACCTCGCTGTTCGACGCGGATTATCGCGCCCATAACCTGACCCGCTCGCCCCCGGTACAGCAGCTCATTGACAGGTTTTCCGGCCTGCCGGCGGAGGTTGCCAGGCAGTTGCTGGAAACCGCCACGGACGCGGATTTAACTGCGCTGAGTGGCCATCAGCAGTTGTCACCAAGGCTCACCGCCCTGGCGCGCGAAAGCCAGCAGCAAGTGCGCATGGCACGGGCCTATGAAGGCTTGTTCCTCGACACCCTGCAGAGCCAGGACAGCCTGCGCTTGGCCCTGCATACCCTGCCCAGCTTGCCGGGTTGGGACCCGAGCCTGCGGGTGGAAATCCGCTTGGGCAGCGAACAGGGCCCCCTGATCGACGCCGTCGGCCCAGAGGCCGACGCACTGCCGTTGGTGCTGGCGATGGGTGAAGACGGAGCGTTCGGCGCCACCGACCTGTATGGCGCCGTTCTGGCACGCCTTGAACAGGGCCAGCGTCGAGCACTTGGCGAAGCCGCACGGGACGCCGGCACCCTGAAGCAGCGGGTGCGGCAAACGCCATTGGCCCGGGACGAGCTGCGCTCGGTGCTGCTGGAATACCCGATGCTGCGCAAACCCTTGGCAGGAGACCTGCGCCTGCGGGGCGGCTCCCCGCTGCACAAACTCACTCAATTGCGCAGCACCCATACGCGGGTGCGCAAGCTGTATCCGGGGTTCAGCGACGAGCAGGCCACAGCCTTCATCGAGACCCTCGGGAGCGATGCGCGCACTGAATTGACGCGCCGGGAAGACCAGTACGCCGCCCTCAAACGCGCACTCAAGGACTGGGTGAATCGCAGTGCCCGAGAAGATACGAGCCGGCGTCCATTTGAGGTAAACCCGGGAGGCCGAGAGCAGTCAGTGGCCGATGCATTGAGAGATTGCTGGCGCCGACAGACCGTGGACCGTGCCGGGGCCTACACCGGGCGCCGACTGGAAATCAGCGCCCAGGTGAACCTGCCCAAACTCAACGCCGATTTTGCCCATGTCGAGGAGTTGGTTCTCGACTACGTGAGCTTCAGCGACGGCCCCGGGCAGTTCCTTGGCAACTTCCCCAATCTGAAACGTTTGACCCTCAAACAAGTCGGCGGTATCGGACGCCACACGCTGACCGAACTGCCCGAAGCAATCACGGCCATAAAGGCGCTGACGCACCTGGACCTGTCGAAAAATGCCATCCGCCTGAGCGAAATCAGCGCCGGCCAACTGGCCGGCCTGAGCCGCCTGGAAGAACTGTGCCTGAACGACAACCCCTTGGGCACCCTGCCGGATTTCAGCCCGCTGCTACGACTGCGAAAGCTGGAGCTGCGTGACACCCGGATCAATCAGTGGCCCACAGGCCTGCTGGAACTGCCGGAGCTGAGAGAAGTCGACCTGTCCGGCAATCACCTGAGCGCGGTGCCCGACAGCCTGCTCAACCCAGCCCCCGAAAACGTGGAAGCCAGCATCCGTCTCAACCGCATGACCCGCCTGCGTGACAACCCATTCACCCCGCAAGCCAATCAGCAGATGCGGGCGTACATCGCTCGCCTGGCACAAACTCGCCCGGGCTGGCGCAACGGCGGCCAGCCTGGCGCCTTCGAAGTACCCTTGAGCCACACCGACGAAATGCGGCGGATAAGGGACTTGTTTCCCGGCTACAGCGAGGAGGAAAACGAGCAATTCGTATTGCACGCAGGCGACGGGGCGCCGGCTGAACTGACGCGCCTGGAAGGCGAGTGGCAAACCTTGAGCACCCAACTGAACGCCTGGGCCACACAACGGTTCCTGGTGGCTGCCGACAGCGAAAACCTGCGTGCAGGGGATGCCAACCATCGCCAGCAATTCGCTCGAGACCTCAAGGCGTGCTGGCGGCGCATGACTCCCAAAGTGCTGGCCCAAGATGGTTCTCCCGCCGGCTACACCCTTGAAGCACTCGGCTTGAGAGTCGGCGACTTGCCTGCGCTGGAAGCAGATTTCAGCCACGTTGGGTCAATCAAGCTTCAGGACATGCAATCCGTATACGGCCTGGATGAGTTTCTCGGCCACTTCAGTCACACCCGTTGGCTCGACCTGTCGTACGGAGAGTTGCGTTCAATCCCGCCCAGCGTTGCCCGGATGACTCGGCTTACCCGCCTGGACCTCAGGAGCAACCAACTTTCCCTGAGCGAGGCCGACGTGGACCTGCTGGAGGGGCTCACCTCACTCAAGATCATCAATCTGAGCCGCAACCCCCTGGCGCGTACCCCCAACTTCGCAACCCTGCCGAACCTGCGTAGGGTGAATTTGAAAAACACCGGGATCACCGAGTGGCCGCAGGGCTTGGGGCCACATCAGGCGTTGGACATCGTTAACCTGGCGCAGAACCGCATCACGCAGTTGCCCGAGTCCCTGGTCAACCCGCTGCCCGAGGAGGCCGAGGCATTCATCTACGTCAACAACGTCACCTTTATCGACGGCAACCCGCTGAGCACCGAAGCCCGCAGGCAGTTGGTCGAGTATTGGAGCAATGCAACCTTGCTCCACCGCGAGGCAGCAGCGGGCCGTCAGCCCGGCGCGATGCGTTATCGGGCGCCACAGCCCGCTACAGTCGAGGTTCACGCCCCTCAAGAACAGATCGTGGACGACACACCGGAGCCGGCATACCAGCACTGGATGGATGGTCTGTCACCCGAGGAAATCGACGTACGACGCAGCCTGTGGGAGTCGATTGCCGAGAAACCCGGTTCGCAGATCTTCCTCGACATCCTCGACAACCTCAAAGAATCGGCGGAGTACCGCAGCCGCTATACCGACCTGCAATCGCGCCTGTGGCAATTGCTCGATGCGGCCCGGGACGATGGCTTGCGTGAAGAGCTGTTCAACCTGGCGGGTGACCCGCGCTGCGGCGATCGGTCGGCCCTGGTGTTCAGTGACATGGAGACCAAGGTGCTGACGTGGCAAGCCACGCGCTATGCCGCCGATGGCGAGGCGGGACCGGCACTCTACACGTTGGCCAAAGGTCTTTTTCGCCTGGACGAGGTGGAAAAATTAGCCAGCGCAGACATTCGGGTTCGAGAAGGCATGATTCGCACGTCGACCATGACCCCTGAACAAAAAGTCGCCGCCCTGGAAAAACTGGAAGATATTGAAATTCGCCTGGCCTATCGCATGGGCCTGGCCCGCCGCCTCGGCCTGCCCGGTCAGCCCAACGATGCCCGCTACCTCGCAACGGGACAGGTAGCGCCGCAGATCCTGAATAATGCCGCCATCACAATAGAAAAACTGGACAACTCCAAGAAGCTCGTACAGTCGCTGCTGGGCCGCGAATTCTGGCAGGCCTTTATTCGCAACCATTATGACGATGAGTTCAGAGTCCTGAGGGAGCCCCATGACGTGCGCTTGAATGCGTTATCCGAGGAACACGATGCGGGCGCCCTCAGTGATGAGGCATACGCAACCCAGGCTGAAAATGTGCAACTGCAACTGGCCGTGGACGAGGGGCAGCTGGTTCGCTCGCTGACCCTGCGCGACTGGGTGCCGTGCAAGGCGCGCTGCAGCATCACCTGATGGATTCAGGGCGTTTGTACCAACCGCCCCAGCCGTTGCTTGAGCATCTGGTTCTCGGCTCGCAGTTGCTGGACTTCCTCCAGCAGGTCGAGCGCCAGGGCAACGCCTTCCCATTCCAGCTCCAGGTCCTTTTGCAGCGCCGAGGCGCGCTTGGCCAGGGCCAGTTCGTAATCGGTGAAGCGCCAGGACTCGGGACTGGTCCCCACCGGTTCAACGATGCCGTGCTCGACGATTTCGATCACGTAGGCCACCGACAGGTCGGTGGCCTCACAGAATTCTGCCATGTTCACTTGAACCAAACGGGAACTGCTCATCGTTAGCTACTCCATGATTCTCTTGGATCGAAGGCGGCTTTTTGTGCCAGTTCCTGCCACAACGCCTTGACCTCGTCGTCGGTGTTTTTCGGCATCACCGCCTTGAGTTGCACAAACAGGTAACCGCGCTGCCCGGCCTTGTTCAACAAGCCATGGCCCTTGGCGCGCATGCGCTGGCCGTTCTGGCTGCCGGCCGGCACCTTGAGGTTGATCTTGCCGGTGAGGGTCGGCACCGCCACTTCCGTGCCCAGCGCCAGCTCCCACGGGGCCAGTGGCAGGGTGATGATCAGGTTCTCACCTTCCACATCGAATTTAGGGTGTGGCGCGAACTTGATGATCAAGTACAGATCACCATTGGCACCACCGCCAATCCCAGGCGCGCCCTGGCCCTTGAGGCGGATGCGCTCGCCGTCGGCCACACCGGCCGGGATCTTCACGTTCAGGCTCTTGGTGGTGTTGCTGACGTGCTGGCCGGCCGCGTTGTATTGCGGCACCTGGAAGTTGACCTGCTTGGACTCGTTGGACAGGGTCTCTTCGAGGAAGACCGGCAGTTCCATTTCCACATCTTGCCCTCGACGCCCGGCACTGCGGCCCTGGGCACCACCAAAACCATTGCCGCGCGAACCGAAGATCGAGCTGAAGAAGTCCGAGAAGTCGCCGGTGTCCTGGCCACCGCCGCCATAGCCACCACGGCTCTGCCAGCCTGGCGGGCCCTGGAACGGCTGGCCATGCTGGCCGTACTTGCGCAGATCGTCGTATTCGGCGCGCTTGTCGGCACTTTTCAGCGCTTCATAGGCTTCGGACGCGTCCTTGAACTTGGCTTCAGCGTCCTTTTCCTTGCTCACGTCCGGGTGATATTTGCGCGCCAGCTTGCGATAGGCGGCCTTGATCGCCTTGTCGTCAGCGGTGGGTTCTACACCGAGAATCTTGTAATAGTCTTTGAAGTCCATCGGGGGCATCACCATCCATTATCGATATCGCACTGCCAGCGTCACAGCATGCGCCTGTTTGCGGCGTCTGGATTGACCGATCTCAATCTTGTGACCGAAGGGTGCGTCAGAAGTTTATCGGCGCTGCGGGCAGAATCCTGCAGCCACCAACCGTATGGGGAGGATTTGGGGGCAAAGGCCGGGCTTTCAAGGTAACAAGTGCGTTGTATTTAGCGGATAGTCGGCCTACGCATCTGCACGCGGGTGGCATACACTGCGCGGCCGTTTTTCAACCGGAACCCGATTGACATGAAAAACCCATCCCCAGCCCGTGCCTGCGGTATCGACTTCGGCACGTCCAACTCCACCGTCGGCTGGATTCGTCCCGGCATGGAAACGCTTATCGCGCTGGAGGACGACAAGATCACGCTGCCGTCGGTGGTGTTCTTCAACTTCGAAGAACGCCGCCCGGTCTACGGTCGCCTGGCCCTGCACGAGTACCTGGAAAACTACGAAGGCCGGCTGATGCGCTCGCTCAAGAGCCTGCTGGGTTCCAAGCTGATCAAGCACGACACCAGTGTATTGGGCACGGCCATGCCGTTCACCGACCTGCTGGCGCTGTTTATCGGCCAACTCAAGAGCCGCGCCGAGACCACCGCCGGGCGTGAGTTCGAAGAAGTGGTGCTGGGCCGTCCGGTATTTTTCGTCGACGACGACCCGATGGCCGACCAGGAAGCCGAGAACACCCTGGTGGACGTGGCCCGCAAGATCGGCTTCAAGGACATCTCGTTCCAGTACGAACCGATTGCCGCGGCCTTCGACTACGAGTCCACCATCGAGAAAGAAGAGCTGGTGCTGATTGTCGACATCGGCGGGGGTACCTCCGACTTCTCCCTGGTGCGCCTGTCGCCCGAGCGCCGCCAGATCGACAACCGCCACGACGACATCCTCGCCACCGGCGGTGTGCACATCGGCGGTACCGACTTCGACAAGCAGCTCTCGCTGGCCGGCATGATGCCGCTGTTCGGCTACGGCAGCCGCATGAAGAGCGGCGCTTATATGCCCACCAGCCACCACATGAACCTGGCGACCTGGCACACCATCAACTCGGTGTACTCGCAGAAATCCAAGCTGGCGCTGGGCAGCATGCGCTACGACATCGAGGACACGGGTGGCATCGACCGCCTGTTCAACCTGATCGAGCAGCGCGCCGGGCACTGGCTGGCGATGGAAGTGGAAGAAACCAAGATCCAGCTGACCCAACAGGACAGCCGCCATGTGCTGCTGGACCGGGTCGAGCCGGGGTTGAGCGTGGAATTGAGCCGGGCGTTGTTCGAGTCGGCCATCGATGGCTTGCTGGAGCGGGTGCGCAATGCGGTGACGCAACTGCTCAACGACGCCTCGGTGGACGTGGCCCAGGTGGACACGGTGTTCTTTACCGGGGGTTCCAGCGGGATTCCGGCGCTGCGCCACAGCATCTCGGCGATGCTGCCGAATGCGCAGCATGTGGAAGGGAACATCTTTGGCAGTATTGGCAGTGGTCTGGCGATTGAGGCCAGCAAGCGCTACGGCTACTGAGTTTTAGCTGAAACCGTGGCGCGCCCTTCGCGAGCAAGCCCGCTCCCACATTCGGCTGCATTCCAAAGTTGGAACTCGGTCAAATGTGGGAGCGGGCTTGCTCGCGAAGGGGCCAGTCCAGGCAACATCAATGCCTAAACCATCCCCGCCAGCTTCAACTCACTCTTCAAGTACGCATAATAAATCGGCCCCGCCACCACCCCCGGCAGGCCGAACGCGGCTTCGAACACCAGCATCGCCAACAACAATTCCCACGACTTGGCACTGATCTGCCCACCGACAATCCGCGCGTTGAGGAAGTACTCGACCTTGTGGATCACGATCAGGTAGCCCAACGCCGCCACCGCCACCCAGATCGACAGCGACAAGGCCACGATGGTGATCAGGGTGTTGGACATCAGGTTGCCGATCACCGGCAGCAGGCCCAGCAGGAACGTCAGCACGATCAGGGTCTTGGTCAGCGGCAGGTGGATCCCGCACAACGGCAGCACCACCGCGAGGAAGATCGCGGTGAATGCGGTGTTCAGCGCGGCGATCTTGATCTGCGCGAAAACGATGTTGCGAAAGGCCTGGACCAGCAGGTGCAGGCGATCAAACAGCGCTGCCGCCAGGGGTTTGCGCTTGGTCAGGTCCGGCACCCGTTGCAGGGCGATGATCGCCCCCAGCACCATGCCGATCAACAAGGTCACGAACATGTGCGCGGCGTCTTTGCCCACCAGTTGCAGTTCGCTGAGGTGTTTGCTCAGCCATTCGCCGATGGCCACGCGGAACTCGGCGGCGCTGGCCGGCAGGTAGGCGTCGAGGAACGGCGGCAACTGGCCGCGGGCACGATCGACCACGCCCATGAACTTATCGAGGGAGGCCCCGGGGTTTTCCGCTTCGTGCAGCAGGAAGCTGATGGCCCCGGCGAAGATCAGGGTCAGGATGCTGACGATCAAGGTTCCCAGCAAGGCTACCGCCAACCAGCGCGCACGCCGGCCTTCGATCAACCGCTGCAACTGCGGGGTGAGCATGTTGACCAGCTCATACACCAGCAGCCCGGCCAGCAGGCTCGGCAGCAACTTCAATGGCAAAACCAGCAGCAGCCCGCCAAAAATCAGCACGCAACTGACCAACAACAACACGTGACGCTGAGAAAACGTTGGCATACAGCCTCAAAACGAACGGCGTTAAAGGATGGGCAGTCTGCCAGCGTTGGGTGAATCAAGCGAGAAGTCTAAACGCGGTCCGATGTGGGAGCTGGCTTGCCTGCGATGGCGGTGGGTCAGCCAACAAAGGCATCGACTGTCAGGTCGCAATCTTAGGCAAGCCAGCGCCCACAGAGTTCTGCATCATTATTTCTTCAGGCAGGTGCTCATAAAGGTTTTACGCGCATCGCCGGTCAGCGCCTGGGTTTTCGCGGTGGCGTTGCAATCTTTCATCTTCTGTTGCTGTGGGGTCAGGGTCTTGGCGTCGTTGGCCGCCGGGGCCGCCTTGAGGCAGTTGCTCATGAACGCCTTGCGATCATCACCGGTCTTGCCACTGGTCTTGGCTTCGGCGTTGCAGGTGGTCATTTTTTGTTGCTGAGCCGTCTGTGCGGCAGTCGCGGCAAAGCCTTGGGAACACAGCAGCAGGCTCATCATCAACAGCGGAATACGCAGCATCTTCATGGAGTTTTCTCCCTGTTACCGTGCCGAGGGGCACGGCCTCCCCAGCAGTGTAGTCAAACCCTGTTACACCTTCCTGCCGCGTATATGGGTCCGGCGATACTGCTCCGGCGTGCAGCCGGCCTGGCGCTGGAACATCGCGATAAACGCCGAGGCCGTACTGTAGCCCAGGTCAAACGCAACTTCCTGGACACTGCGCGCGCTGTCCAGCGCCTCGATCGACGCCAGGAACCGCAGGCGTTGGCGCCATTCGCCGAAGCTCATCCCAAGCTCACGCACAAATAGCCGCGCCAGGGTGCGCTCACTGACATGCACCTGCTGCGCCCACTGGGCCAGCGCGCGGTTATCGCCAGGGTCGGCCTGCATGCCCTCCAGCACACTGAGCAACCCGGGATGGCTGGCATACGGCAGGAAACAATCGTGCACCGGCGCCTGCCTGAGTTGGTCTACCAGCACCTGGGCCAGGCGCACGTCGGCTTCGTTCTCGGGAATGTTGACATCACGCTCGGCGAAATCACTGAGGATCGCCTTGAGGATATCGCTGATGGTCAGGGTGCACGGCTGCGCCGGCAATTGCTCGCACAAGGCGGGCGCCAGATATACCGAGCGGTAGACGATCGCCTGGGCGTTGTAGGAACTGTGCTGGGTGTTGGGTGGGATCCATACCGCATATTGCGGCGGCGACATAAAGCGACTGCCGGCCACTTCAAAGCGCATCACGCCACGGGCCGAGTAGTCCAGGGAACCCCAGGCATGCTGGTGCGCACTGGCATGGGTGTCAGCCTCGAATTCCGAATAACGGAAATACACCGGGGCCGGCAACTGGTCAAAATCGGGAAGGTTGATGTACTTCTTGAGCATGTTGTCTGGATACAAAGGTCGGATGGCTGGATCGAAGTATAGGCTTCGATCCAGACAAAGGATAATCACCGCTCATAGACGCAACTGGTTCTTTTCGATGCAATACGCTTATCCGTTACTGGCCATTTTTATCTGGGCCGGCAATACCGTGGTCAACAAACTCGCGGTGGGGACGATTTTCCCTGCCGAGATCGGTTTTTACCGCTGGCTGCTGGCCGGCCTGCTGTTTACCCCGTTCATGCTCAAACCCGTCATCGCCAACTGGCCGCTGATTCGTCCCAACCTGGGCAAGATCTTCATCCTCGGCGTGCTGGGCATGGCGGTGTACCAGAGCCTGGCGTATTACGCCGCGAACCTGACCTCGGCCACCAACATGGGCATTATCCTCTCGCTGATGCCACTGATGGCTCTCACCGCCGCAATCATCAGCCTTGGCCAGCGCCTGACCTTCGGCGCCCTGACCGGTGCCGTGCTGTCGTTTGCCGGCGTGGTAGTGGTGGTTTCCGCCGGTAGTCTCAGCGCCCTGCTGCAACACGGGCTGAATATGGGTGACGCGATGATGCTGGTGGCCACCCTCGCCTACGCGGTCTACAGCACCCTGCTGAAAAAATGGCAGCTGCGCTTGCCGCCACTGGTGTTGCTGTACCTGCAGGTGCTGGTGGCGGTGGTGGTGTTGTTTCCGCTGTTCCTGCTCTCCGACAAGGCCGGCCTTGGCTGGTCGAATATCCCGCTGGTGCTGTACGCCTGCCTGCTGGCCTCGATGCTCGCGCCGCTGGCCTGGATGCATTCGGTGAAGACCCTCGGCCCAAGCCGCACCACGCTGTTTTTCAACCTGCTGCCGCTGATCACCGCGTTGATTGCCGCAGTGGTGTTGAAAGAGCAGCTGGCGATGTATCACCTGGTGGGCGGCTTGCTGACCCTGGGCGGGGTGATTTTGTCGGAGCGCTGGACGACGCCGGTTCGCAGCAATGTCAGCGCGCAGGAAGCTACTTGAGCCCCACCACACCGGCGACGATCAAGCCCACCGACACCAGCTTGATCAGCGTCAGGCTCTCCCCCAGCAACGCGAAACCGAGAAACACCGTGCCCAGTGAGCCGATGGCGGTCCAGATCGGGTAGGCCACGCTCACCGGCAACTCACGCATGGCCAGGGTCAGGAAGTAGATCCCGCCCACGGCCGCGATGACGGTGACCAGCGATGGCCACAGCCGGGTGAAACCATCGGCGTACTTCATGCCCATGGCGAAGGTCACCTCAAAGCCGGCGGCGATCAGCAGGAAAAGCCACGACACTTCAGAAGCTCCCGGCCAGGTCGCGCAGTTGCCCTTCGACTGCATCGCAGGAACGGCGGAAAACGCTCGGGTCGGACTCTTCGCCTTCTGCGGCGATCACCGTGACGTCTTCAATACCGATGAACCCCAACGCGGTCCGCAGGTGCGGATCGGCGTGGTTCATCGCCTCGTTTTCCCCGCCCGGGCCAAAGCCGCTGCCGCCGCGACTGGTGATGATCAAGGCCTTTTTGCCCAACAATAACGGCTGGTACTGGGCGATACCCTGGCTGTCCTGGGTGATGTCCACGGTATGGCCCATGCGCACGATCTGGTCGATCCAGGCCTTGAGGCCGCTGGGAATCCCGAAGTTGTACATCGGTACGGAAATCACCAGCAGTTCGTGCTCGACGAGCTCGGCTACCAGCTCATTGCTCAGTTGCAAATCGGCGTGCATGGACAACGGCATCGCCTGCGGCTCCGGGTGGAAGCTGGCGGCAATGAACGCTTCGCTGACGTGGGGGATAGACGCCCGGCCCACTTCGCGGCGGGTCAGTTGCGCGTCGGGATTGGCGGTGTGCCAGGCGGCCAGGAACACCTCGGCAAGGCGCCGGGAGTGGGAACGTTCGCCGCGGGGGCTGGAATGGATCGCAAGCATTTTTTTCATCTGTAGGCCTTCACACGCTAGACTCAGGCAACCTGAATGGCTGCCTCTGCTGCGCATAAATCTAGAGCCGAGCGGCCACCCTCACAAATGAGCAATAGTTGTTTTGGATGAACTGAATTCATCCATGGAGCCACACATGTTTGCTTCGCTGCCCCTGACCGCCCTGCGCGCCTTTGAATCGGCCTCGCGCCTGTTGAGCTTCAAGGCAGCCGCCCAGGAGTTGTCGGTCACGCCGACGGCGGTGTCCCATCAGATTCGCTCCCTGGAAACCTGGCTCGGCGTGCCGCTGTTCGAGCGCCTGCCGCGCCAGGTGCGCCTGACGGAACGCGGCGAGCGCCTGTTCCACAGCCTGCACGGCGCCTTGCTGGACGTCGCGCAAAGCGTCGACACCCTGCGCCCGCAACGCAGCGCCGGCAATCTCACGCTCTCCACTACGCCGGCGTTTGCCGCTCTGTGGCTGGTGCCGCGACTCGGGCGCTTCTATGCCGCCCATCCGGATATCAGCCTGCGCCTGGACACCAACTGCGCCGTCGTCGATTTACAGCAGGATGCCAGCGTCGACCTGGTGATCCGCTACAGCATCGACGACTACACGAACCTCTACGGTTTGTGCCTGTTCGACGAATGTTTCGCCGTGTATGGCTCCCCCGAACAAGTCGCCCTGGCGCGCGAGCGCACCCCGACCCTGATCAGCGTGCGCTGGCACAACTCCAGGCTGTACGCCCTGGGCTGGCAGGCCTGGTGCGAAAAGGCCGGCGAAGACTGGTTGCAATCCGCTTCGCCGCTGCGCGAATACGACGAAGAACACTACGCCCTGCAAGCGGCCATCGCCGGCCAGGGCCTGGTGCTGGCGAGCAATATCCTGGTCTCGGAAAGCGTCGCCAGCGGGTTGCTGGTGCCTTACCGGCCACAGGTCCGCGTCAACGGCGCCGGCTACAGCGCCCTGTGCGTACCGGGACGGGAACGGCACCCGCCGGTCCGGGCGTTTTTTGAGTGGTTGCAGGAGGAAGCGCGGCTGTCGGGGCACGCCCTGTAAAATCCGATAAAACTTTTTGCGTTGCCTGGGACTCACAACTTGAAGCGATCACGCCGGCAGAGCGTGGCGCAAAACCGGATTAGTACCAGGAGAATGAGATGACTGACTCACATTTGTCTGACGTAGCCACTTTACGTGACCGCGCCCGCAAGAACGTCGAAAACGGTGCCGTGACCGAAGGCTATGACGCCGACCGCCAGGAAATCCTGCGTCTGCTCAACGAATCGCTGGCCACCGAGCTGGTGTGCGTGCTGCGCTACAAGCGCCACTACTTCATGGCCAATGGCGTCAAGGCGCATGTCGCCGCCGAGGAGTTCCTCGAGCACGCCACCCAGGAAGCCGAACACGCCGACAAGTTGGCCGAGCGTATCGTGCAGTTGGGTGGCGAGCCGGAGTTCAACCCCGACCTGCTGTCGAAGAATTCCCACGCGCAGTACGTGGCCGGCAATACGCTGAAGGAGATGGTCTACGAAGACCTGGTGGCCGAGCGCATCGCGGTAGACAGCTATCGCGAAATCATCCAGTACATCGGTGACAAAGACCCGACCACTCGCCGGATCTTCGAAGACATCCTGGCCCAGGAAGAAGAACACGCCGACGACATGGCGGATATTCTGAAGGACCTGTAACTAACACAGCTAACACCGCAAAACCAATGTGGGAGCGGGCTTGCTCGCGAAGGCGGTGGGTCAGTCGGAACATTCTTGACTGATCCACCGCCTTCGCGAGCAAGCCCGCTCCCACATTTGGTTCACGGTTTTGTCAGCTAGCCTTTCACTGTTTTAGGTGCCTTGCCTTCCTTCATCTGTTGCAGCAGCGGCGCACACTGGTTCGGCTCATCGCCGCTCGGTGCCACCAGCGCCAGCAAGCCCGCCGCCGGGCCGGCAATCACACCCAAGGCAACCATGCCCGCACCACGCAGCATCAGCGGCACCGCCTTCACGCCAGCATTCGGTTTGATAAACGGCCCGTTGACGTACAACGGCGAGCGCAGGGAAAACAGGCGGAAGCCTTTGGACTCCGGAGTAATGGTCAGGTCAAGCTGCTCGCTGGCCATGTTCGCGGTGCCATCGATGTAGATGATCGCGTTCTCGGTATCGAACACAAACAGGCGAGTCGTCGCCAGGCCCGACTTGATGCCGAAGTCTGCGGCCGCACAGTTGATCTTCACTTCCTTGTCGCCAAACAGGCGGCCGACCACGTAGTTGCCGACGTTGAGCCCGGCGATTTCCATCAGTCCGCGGCTGATGGCGCCGTCGTTGATCAACATCTTCAGATCGCCATTCGACGTGCCAAGCAATGCCGCGACGGAGTTGCCGCGCCCGGAAATGTCCGCGTCGCCGTTGAGCTCACCGAAGCTGGTTTTCATCGGCTCGAAGGTCGGGAACAACTGCTTGAGCTTGAAGTTGCGCGCGGTGAGTCTGGCCTGGCCTTCCATCGGCGTGGTGCGCCCGTTGAGACGAATCTGCGCGTCGAGCTTGCCACCGGCCACGCCGAAACGCAGGGGCTCCAGGCTCAACTGCCCGTCGTTCAGCACCAGGTGAGTGTAGAGATCGGTGAACGGCAATTCGGCACTGTGGACGATGCGTTTGCCGGTGAATTCGACGTCGGCATCCATGTCGCGCCAGCGCTCGGTGCGGAACTCTTCCACTGGCAGCACCTTGGTCGCCGGCTGCTTGCTTTCGCCGCCACGGGCTTTTTGCTTGGCGTTGGAGTCGGCGCCGATCAGCGGCGCCAGGTCGGTCATCAACAGCTGATTGGAGACCAGCGCCCCGGTGAGCTTGGGCCGCGGCTGGCTGGCGACGTAGCCGAGGTTGCCGTGGATGTCGCTGTTGCCGATCTTGCCGTTGAAGTTTTCATACTGGAACGACGCGCCACTGGCCTCATGCAACTTGGCGATCAGGTGGCCGTCGGTGGAATAGGCCGGCGAATCCGGCAGGGTCACGCCGGTCAGCGGGTACAGGTTGCCCAGGCTGCTGCCGGAGAGTTTGAGGCGCAGGTCGAGGGCGCCGAGGTTCATCGGGTCGGTCAGGGTGCCGGCCAGCGCGATGCTGGTGTCGCCGATCCTGGCCTGGGCTTGCAGCGGGAACGGCTTGGCCGCGTCCTGCAAGGCCAGCAGGCCACCGATCTTGCCGGTGCCATCGAGTTTCTGGCCGTGGTATTGGCCCTTGACCTTGAGGCCGAACGCGTAATCCTGCGGCGCCGAGCCTTTTTCCAGGGCTTTCCTGGCGTCGGCATCGCCGACGATCTCGCCGAAGGGGATCGGCTTGCCGAGCAGGTCGATCACGACGTCGAGCTGGGTCTTGAGAGTCTGGTCGTCGAGGGTCACATGGCCTTTGTCGAAGCCGATGGCGCCGATGTCCACCACCCAGTTGGACGGTTCGGCATTCGGGTCCTTGGGGTCGAACTTGAAGGTCCAGTTGGCGCGGCCATCGGCCAGGCGCTGCAACTGCGCACTCGGTTCGGTGAGGTCGATACGCGGGATCACCACGCGCTGGGCCAGCAACGCCAGGGGCGAGATGCGCAACTCCACGCGCTTGAGGGTGACCATCTGCGGGGCTTTCGACCAGTCGGGATTGCCCAGGGTCAGGTCTTCGGCAATCACATGGGGCCACGGAATCCAGGCGCGCCAGCCGCCTTCATCGGGCTCGCGCTGCCACACCACGGCCAGGTTGCCATTGATGGCAAACGGTCGATGCAGTTCTTCGGAGACCTTGGCGTTGAGGGGCGGCTTGATCCGGTTCCAGTCAAAGAACACCAGGACCAACACCACAATGGCGATTAACAAAACGAAGCTGGCGCAGCTCCAGGCGAGAATTTTACGAGTGCGCGTCATTGCACAGGACTCCAGGTTACGACTGAGCGGGCGCTTTGCGGCGCGCGTTTTGACTACAGCTTATATGGCTACGACTGACAAACGGCGCGGGGGTTTAACCCCATTGATGAATTCCTCATAAAAACCGCCTTTCCTGACCAACCAGACAGTTTCAATCATCAACGACGCACCGTTGTTACCCACGTTCGTGTCGAAAATACCCACCTCGGTGCAAAAGCGCGGGCTTGAGACCTGCGAGATAGAGCCTTCGCAGGGAACAATCAATTCTGTTGATTATTACCATTGTGTTTATGAACTTTTATATCGACTTATCAAGAGTAGCATTAGCCCTGTACCCAATTTATCGCCCTCCCAAGGAGCAACCCATCATGAAACGCCAAATACTCGCAAGCTTTGCACTTTCCCTCCTGGCCACCAGCGCATTTGCCCTGCCAGCTGCTGAACAGGCAACCCCACAAGTGAAAGCCGACGCTTCCCACTTCAGCCAAACCCTGGCTCGCAGCGGCGCTTCGGACAAGAACAACACCGACTACAACGGCAGCATCACTGAAAACGGTTCGGAACAAGCCAACAAACGTGCTTACACCGAAGGCGTTGCTGAAGGTGGCCGTGACCGTCTGGAACAGAAAGGTCTGGTTGAAGGTGGCGCTGATCGCCTGATGGAACGCAACGCTGTTGCCGAAGGTGGCCGTGATCGCCTGGAACAGAAAGGCCTGGTTGAAGATGGTTCGAGCCGCGCCAACAAACGCGCTTATGCTGACGGCGTAGTGGAAGGCGGTGCTGACCGTCTGGCAGAACTGCATCAAGCACAGAGCTAAGCCCGTGCTGGCCCTGGAAAAAAGCCCGATCAGCCGATCGGGCTTTGACTTTGTGTGAACCGCAACGCCCTTCTCCCTTTTGAAGTTCGACGCTGGCAAAGCTGATTTGCTAGAGTGCGTCGCTGTCCTTGTCCACAAAGCCCGCCTGCCAATGCTGCCCCGCGCCGAACAGAAGCAACAGACCCGACTCGCCCTGATGGACGCAGCCCGCCATCTGATGGAGTGTGGCCGTGGGTTCGGCAGCCTGAGCCTGCGTGAAGTGGCCAAGACCGCCGGCATCGTGCCCACCGGTTTCTACCGTCACTTTGCCGATATGGATCAGTTGGGCCTGGTATTGGTCAGTGAAGTCGGCCAGACCTTTCGCGCGACGATTCGCCTGGTGCGCCACAACGAATTCGTGATGGGCGGCATCATTGATGCCTCGGTGCGGATTTTCCTGGATGTGGTCGCCGCCAACCGTTCGCAATTCCTGTTCCTGGCCCGCGAGCAATACGGTGGCAGCCTCGCCGTTCGCCAAGCCATTGGTGCCCTGCGTGAAGACATCGCCAGCGACCTCGCCGCCGACCTGACCCTGATGCCCAAGCTCCAGCACCTGGATGCCGACGGCCTGCACGTGATGGCCGACCTGATCGTCAAGAGCGTGTTCGCCACCCTGCCCGACATTATCGACCCGCCCGCCGAAGCGCTGCCTGCGCACCTCACGCCACAAGCCAAGATCACCCAGCAGCTGCGTTTCATCTTTATCGGCCTCAAGCATTGGCAAGGCCTGGGCAGCACCGAATAACTCAGCGCACGGTGTGAAAACGCTTGGCGGTGGTGTAGTTCCGGTTCCAATAGCTGTTGGCCAGTGAGTCGATGCGCACGCTTTTCCCCGTGCGCGGCGAGTGGATGAACTTGCCCTCTCCTATATAGAGACCAACGTGGCTGACCTGGCCGCGCCCATTGCCCCTGAAAAACACCGCATCACCCGGTTGCAACGCATTGCGCTTGACCGTGGCCGCGGTTGAGCGGTGCATCGCCGAGGTGGTGCGAGGCAGATGAATGTTGGCTTCGGTCTTGAACAGGTACACCAGGAAGCTGCTGCAATCGAAGCCCTGCTTCACCGAAGCGCCGCCCAATTTATAGGGCGTGCCCAACAGCTCGTGGGCGCGGTCGATCACGTTGTCGATAGAAGGTGGCGGCGCAAATGCCGGGGCACGCTGAAGATTGGCCGAAGCAGATGAAATGGCGAGCGACAAACTGACAATGAGTAAACAGAAAAATGACTTGTACATGGTGGAAACCGCTGAAGATTAAATACGGAGCGGAATCCTAATGAAACAGCGCGTAACGCAACGCACGGCAAATCCTGCAAGTGCGTAGGAAAAGTCCCAAGCAATCAAAACTCAAAAAAAGATGAAAGAAATTTCATGCAACAAGCAATGGAATTCAACGCCGAGCGCCCGGATCCGGTGCTATAAATCCAGCCACGCACCAAAATGAAACATTTTGGAATAATTTCCTGCGCCATCAGGTGGCACAAGTCGCCTGCCTACAGGGAATTCCTACTCCCCGCGTGGTTGGCAAGACCCTTGCTCTAGCTTGCTTATCGCTCATAGCTGGAAGCTTTCTGATGCTGGTGATCCACCGCCGAATCGCCCCCCAACCCGTCTGGGCCGCAGAGTTGCTGCTGAATTTCGAAGCCCGCAGCAAAAGCCGCCTGCGCTGTTTCAGTGCCGACGGAGAAGACGTCGGCCTGTTTCTGGAGCGCGGCCAACCGCCGCTGCACGATGGCGAATTCCTACAGGCTGAAGACGGACGTGTCGTACGCGTGTGCGCCCGGCCTGAACAACTGCTGCACGTCACCTGCGGCAATGCCTTTGAACTGACCCGCGCCGCCTATCACCTGGGCAACCGCCACGTGGCGCTGCAAGT
>NZ_JACARS010000134.1:0-15246 GCF_013386485.1 Pseudomonas sp. P7758
GGAAGATTCCTTCCGCCAGTGGCGCTTCCGCCATGTCACCACCGTGGAGCGGATCATCGGCTTCCAGCCTGGTACGGGCGGCACCGAAGGCGTGGGCTACCTGCGCAAGATGCTCGACACCGTATTGTTCCCCGAGCTGTGGCGAGTGCGTTCTACGCTGTAATCAAGGCCCAACAAAAAGCCCCGGTACTCATCAGTACCGGGGCTTTTCATTTGGAATACGACCCAAATGTGGGGCTTGCTCGCGAAAGCGGTGTGTCAGTCGCCAGATGTATTGGCTGACACTCCGCATTCGCGAGCAAGCCCGCTCCCACATTGAACCTGCTTCAGCCTTCGATAGAGGTGTTCGCCCTACGGTTGCCGCTCCTCGATCCGCGCATACGCCCCCTGGTGATAGAGCAACGGCGCACGACCAAAATCATCGAAAGCCACCACCTTGCCAATCATGATCCAGTGATCGCCACCATCCACCTGCTGGTACTTCTCGCAGTGAAACCGCGCCGAGCAATCAGCGAAAACCGGCGAACCGCCCTCCCCGGGCTCGAATTCGATTTCGGCAAAGCGATCGTCCCTGGGCCGGGCGAAGTTGTTCGACAGGTGGATCTGGTCGGCCGCCAGCACGTTGACCGCAAAATGGCTGGCCTGCTCGAACACCTCGTGGCTGTTGGAGCGTTTGTCGATGCTCCACAGCACCAGCGGCGGGTCCAGGGACACCGAGTTGAAGCTGTTGGCGGTGACACCCACTTTGCGCCCGCTGGCATCAGCGGCGGTGACCACCGTGACACCGGTGGCAAAGTTGCCCAGGGCCCGGCGAAAGGCCCGTGGGTCGAAACTGTTATCAGACATGCAAGACTCCCGGACTGCATCAACGCGCAGTCCTGATGGTTGTGATGGCCGGGTCGGCGTCAAATCATGCTCGGATCAGGCTCGAGCCCCATCAGCTCACGCCCCAGGATCTGCGCGCACACGTCGTAATCGGTGTACGCATGGGCGCCGGTCATATGGGAATCGCGGAACAGACGCTGCATCTCGTTGTGCTCGAACCACGCATTGCCACCGGCGGCCTCGAACAAACGGTCCACCGCCTGGATGCACATCTTGGTGGCGTACGCCTGGTTGGTACGCCAGAACGCCAGGGTCTCGCGGCTCGGGTAACGGTGCTGTTCGCTGTGTTCGGCGTGCTCCTGCCAGGTCTTTTCCAGGAACGCCCGGGCGGCGGCCACCTGGTGTGTCGACTCGGCCAGGCGCATCAACGCCGGAGTCGCCGCCCCCACTGCCGCGCCGGTGTAGGCACGTACGCGGGTCCTGGTTTTTTCGCGGAATACTTCGAGCATGCGCTCGGCCACACCCAGGCTCACGGTGGAGAAACCGCTGGCGAAATACGGCCGGTACGGCGAGTAGAAAATCTTGCTGTCGGGGTACAGACCGAAGCCGGCGGACTTGCCTTCCATCATGTCCTTGGCTTTCTGGATGCGGTGTTCTGGCACCCGCACGTTGTCGATGATCAGGGTCTTGGTGCCGCTGCCTTTCATGCCGGCGGCGAACCAGTCATCGCGAATCTGATAGTCGCTGCGCGGCAGTACCGCGAAGCAATAGTCCTGGGTGCCCTCGGCGTTTTTACGGCGGAAGCCGACAATCGCCCACTCGGCATGATCGCAACCGCTGCTCCAGCCCATTTCACCGCTGAACAGCACACCGCCCTCAACTTCCTCAGTGCGACCAAACGGCGCGATGCTGCTGCTGGCGGTGGCATTCGGGTTATCGCCCCAGACTTCCTGCTGCAACTTGGCGGGAAACAACGCCAGTTGATGGCTGTGGGTGCACAACAGGCTCATGGCCCACGCGGTGCTGGCACAGGCGCCGGCCAACAAGGCGATGCAGTCGGCAAACTGCGGCAGGGAGATTTCCATGCCGCCAAAGGGTTTGGGTTGAAAGGCACGGTGCATGCCGATGCTCTTGAGCAGCGCAATGTTCTCGTCGGGAACCTTGCGGTCCTGCTCGGCCTGGAAGGCGTTGGCAGCGATGGTCGGCAGAATCGCCTTGAGATCTTCGAGGAGCGGGTTTGGCTTTTTCATGGACGGCCCTGCTTATTATTGGATGTCCGGCTGGCGTTCAAACTCAACGAACGGCGCTGGATGTGGGGCCAGTATGGGGCGGGCGACCCCCCCGGAAAATGCACCTTCCACAGCCAAGATTGCACTTTCCACAGGCCTGGCAGCCACAGACATGTCGCCCGGCAGGCACGGACAAGCCTGGCCCGGCGGCGCTGGTTACCCTCGGGCTTTTGCGAGCAGGAAAATCCCATGAGCGATATTGCGCTGCTGCCTGAAGTCCAGGCCTTCCTCCGTCGAAGCCATGCCTTGTTTATCGACGGCGGGTACGTCCAAAGCCATTCCGGCCAGGCTCTGGAAGTGATCAACCCGGCCACCGGCGAGGTGATCACCCAGGTTGCCGATGCGGACCTGGCCGATATCGACACAGCGGTGGAATCGTCCCGGCGTGGCTTCCGGCAATGGTCCCAGGTCGCCCCTGCCATTCGCGGCAATGTGCTGCTGAAACTCGCCGACCTGCTGGAGCAACACCGCGAAGCACTGGCGCAGATCGAAACCTGCCAGTCGGGCAAGATCATCCAGATTTCCCGGGCCTTCGAGGTCGATCAGGCGGCGCACTTCCTGCGTTACTACGCCGGCTGGGCCACCAAGATCAGCGGCCAGACCCTTACCCCGTCACTGCCCTCCTTCGCCGGCGAACGCTACACCGCGTTCACCCTGCGCGAACCGGTGGGCGTGGTAGTGGGCATCGTGCCGTGGAATTTCTCGACCATGATCGCCATCTGGAAACTCGCCTCGGCACTGGTGACCGGCTGCAGCATCATCATCAAGCCCAGCGAGTTCACCCCGCTGACCATCCTGCGCATCGCCGAACTGGCCATCGACGCCGGCCTGCCGGCGGGCGTGCTGAACGTGTTGACCGGTGGCGGACACGTGGGCAAAGGCCTGGTGGAGCACCCGGGCACCGACAAGGTCTCGTTTACCGGCTCGGTGCCCACCGGCATCGCCGTGGGCCGCAGTGCCATGGGCGCCGGGTTGACCCGGGCGACCCTGGAACTGGGCGGCAAAAACTCCGCCGGGTTCCTGCGGGATGTGGACCTCGACAAAGCGGTCAACGGCATCATCGAAGCCGGCTTCCTGCACTCCGGGCAAATCTGCGCGGCCGCCGAACGCTTCTTCGCCCACCGCTCGCAGATCGAGCCGATCATGGACAAACTGGCGCAACGCCTGGGCCGGTTGAACATCGGCTCGCCGCTGGACGAGCGCACCGAATTCGGCCCGGTGACCAACCGCCAGCACCAACAGAAACTCGAATGGTTTTTCGCCAAGGCCCGGGCCGAGAACAATACGATTGTCCACGGCGGCAAGCTGATCGACGGACCGGGGTGCTATGTGGAGCCCACCGTGATTCTCGCCAACACGATCCACGACACCCTGCTCAACGAAGAGACCTTCGGCCCGATCGCCACGTTTTTCCCCTACGACACCGAGGATGAGCTGCTGGAACTGATGAACAACACGCCTTACGGCCTGAGCGCCAGTCTCTGGACCAATGATCTGAGCAAGGCCCTGCGCATGGTGCCGGCGATCAACGCGGGGACGGTGTGGGTGAACATGCACACGATGCTCGACCCGGCGGTGCCGTTTGGCGGCAACAAGTCTTCGGGGGTGGGACGGGAGTTCGGCGGGGCGTTCATCGAGGATTACACCGAGCTCAAGTCGGTGATGATTCGCTACTGATAAACCGGGCGACCGATCGTTCCCACGCTCCGCGTGGGAATGCATACCGTGACGCTCCGCGTCACCACTGCGCAAGGCTTCCATTGTGCATTGCCAGCGGGACGCGGAGCGTCCGAGGCGGCATTCCCACGCAGAGCGTGGGAACGATCAGCGTGGGAGTGATCGCGAGCCTACTGACAAACCCGCTCTCCTGACCAACCGCTCCCACACTGGATTTATGTTGCCAGTTGGATTTCGGATGTGATCAGGCCACCGGGCACTCCCGGTTCAGCGCCTCATCCACCAACAACTGCGCCATCTCCACCAATTGCACCACTGCCAACACTTGCTTGCGGCTGGCCCCATCAAGATGCTCGGCACAGTCATAGGCGCTGACAGCCGCCGATTCAAGAATCTCGCTGGCATTACACAAGGCGACTTCGGTGCTGAGGCCGGCACGTACGGAGAATAGTTTGTTGGAGGACGGAGGCGAAGCGGCAGGTTCTGAATTGAGGTCGTAGTGCTTGAATGCGCGCTGGGCAGCATCGTGGAATTTCTGGTCGTTCAAGTAATGCGGCGGGTTGGGCGAGACCTTTTTCATGGTGAAGCTCCTCTATGAGTAAGCACCTCCACGCTCGCTACCACACGATTAAGGAGGCGACTGTACACGGGGTGGTAGACCGGTCATAGAAACCCGGCAGGCCGAAGCCTCCCATGCACAGCCGCCACAAAGCAGCCCGCACAAAAAAACGCCCTTGAGCGTTTTGGGATCTATGAAATAGCCGGGCTACCACACCCGTTCGCTGAATTGGCAGCGACCCGCGAAGGTTAGCGGCGAGAAGGTCTGGAAGCAACCTGAAATCTATGTGGGAACGGTCTGCGTAGGAACGGGCGATACCGCTGCCGGCGTATGCCCATTGTTGATCGTTCCCACGCTCTGCGTGGGAATGCATACCGTGACGCTCCGCGTCACCCTTGCGCGAGACGTCAATCCGGCGGTGCCAGCGGGACGCGGAGCGTCCGAGGCGGCATTCCCACGCAGAGCGTGGGAACGATCATCTGCACCTGGTCCCCTGAGGCTGCATATACCCGCCATAAATGGGCAGGCCGGTAGCCGGTAACATCCTGGTAATGCGCTAAATACCTGTACAATTTTATTATTTTGTACAAGTATCAGCAGTATCAAGCCCTCTCGGGGAGAACCGCAATGACCCGTCTATTGGTTTCGCTGGCCCTGGTGTTGGGCCTGAGCAGTTGTGGCAGCGTGGATGTAAAACACTATGCCGACCAGCAACCGCAACTGGACCTGGTGAGCTTCTTCAGCAAGCCCGTCAAGGCCTGGGGCATCTTCGAGAAACGCTCGGGTGAAGTGGCCAAGCGTTTCGAGGTGAATATCGCCAGCCGCCGCGAGGGTGAAAGCCTGATTCTCGATGAGCGCTTTCTATACAGCGATGGTACTCGCCAGCAACGTGTCTGGACCCTCACCCCGGACGGCCCCAACCACTGGCGCGGACGGGCCGGTGATGTGGTAGGCGAGGCCAGGGGCGAAGTGGCGGGCAACGCACTGCGCTGGCGCTACGTCCTGAACCTGCCGGTTGATGGATCCGTCTACGAAGTGAGCCTCGACGATTGGATGTACCTGATGGACGAAGACACGTTGATCAACCGCTCCAGCATGTCCAAGTTGGGTGTGGAAGTCGGCCAGGTAACGTTGTTCTTCCGTCGCCAGTCTTCACAACCCTGACCGGTAAGGAGTGAACCATGAACCTGCAAGCCCTGACCAAACTGGCCACCCAAGGCGCTGTACGCGAAATGGAACTGCTGTCGCTGGAAGGTGGTTTCTATCTGGCGCGCGTAACGCTGGACCACGGCCAGTTCACGCTGCTGGACGAGTCGGCGAAGCCCATGCACTTTCGCTCCGTCAATCACCTGCGTGACGTGTTGCAGGCAGTTCCTGCGTTTCCCTGCACCCTGGTGCATCAGTGCGTGCATGACGAAATGTGCGGCCGGCGAGAAGGCGCTATCGAGCCACTGCGAACGCCATTTTCCCTGGAAGCGCCGTGGTGACCAAGGCAGTTCGAAACCTGTGCCTGGTGCTGGGCGACCAGTTGTCGTTTGACCTGGCCTCATTGGATGGGCTGGACAGCCAGCGCGATGCGGTCTTGATGGTCGAGGTCATGGAGGAAGCCAGCCATGTGCCCCACCATCCGCAAAAAATCGTCCTGGTCTTCAGCGCCATGCGCCATTTTGCCCAGGCGTTGCAGCAGCGTGGCGTGCGGGTGCAGTACGTCACCCTGGACGATCCGCAAAACACCGGCTCGGTGCCCGGCGAGTTAAGGCGCTGGCAATCGCTGATGCAACCCTGGGAAATACACCTGACCGAATGCGGTGACTGGCGTCTGGAGCAATCCCTGAAGGACTGCGGTTTGCCGGTCCAGTGGCATGCCGACCACCGATTCCTGTGCGGCCGTGACGCGTTCGCCGCTTGGGCCAGCGGTAAAAAACAGCTGCGCATGGAATACTTCTACCGGGAGATGCGCCGCAAGAGCGGGCTCTTGCTCAACGGTGACGGTACGCCAGTGGGCGGTGCCTGGAACTTTGATGCGGACAACCGCAAGGCATTGCCCAAGGGCACCAGGGCGCCCTACCCGGCGCGCTTCAGCTCGGACTCGATCACCCAGGACGTGCTGGCGCTGGTAGGTAAACACTTCAGCAGCCACTACGGTTCCCTCGACACCTTCGATTACCCCGTGACCCACGCCGACGCGCAGGCCCTCTGGGACTACTTTCTGGATTATGGCCTGGCTGGATTCGGTGATTACCAGGACGCCATGGCCAGCGACGAGCCGTTCCTGTTTCACGCCCGTATCAGCGCAGCCCTGAACATCGGCCTGCTGGACCTGCGCCAGCTGTGCAGCGATGTGGAGGCGGCTTATTGGTCGGGCAGCATCGGGCTGAACGCTGCCGAAGGGTTTATCCGCCAACTGATTGGCTGGCGTGAATATGTACGCGGCGTGTACTGGCTGAAGATGCCCGACTATGCCGCAGGCAATGCATTCGGCAACAGCCGCCCGCTGCCGGAGTTCTACTGGACGGGCGAGACGCAAATGAACTGCATGCGCCAGGCGATCGGCCAAAGCCTGAAACATGCCTATGCCCATCACATCCAGCGGCTGATGGTCACCGGCAATTTCGCCCTGCTGGCCGGCATCGTGCCCAGCCAGATATGCGAGTGGTACCTGGCGATCTACATGGACGCGTTCGACTGGGTCGAGCTGCCCAACACCCTGGGCATGGTGATGCATGCCGATGGCGGTTACCTGGGTTCCAAGCCTTATTGCGCGAGCGGCCAATATATAAAGCGCATGTCGGACTACTGCCGAGGCTGTGCCTACAAAGTCACGGAAAGTACCGCTGACAATGCCTGCCCGTTCAATGCGCTTTATTGGCACTTCCTGATGCGCCACGGCGACCTGCTGCGGGGCAATCAGCGCATGGCCATGCTCTATAAAAATCTCGACCGGATGCCTGAAGCCAAGCAGGACGCGCTGTGGCAACGGGGCCAGAGGCTGCTGGCCAAGTTGGATGCGGGTGAAACGCTGTGAAATTTTCCGGCCGCTGCGAATTGTTGTGAAGCCGGTGATAAATGGCCAATTGCCCATGCTAACGTCGGCTTCGATGTCATCCAATTCATTGAGGGAGCAGCGCCGATGTCTACTACCGTAACACCCGCCGGTGGCGGACCGACCACTCAAAAAGCCTCGACGTCGGTATTCGACGACAAGTTGAATATTTCCAAGTCGAGTAAGGTCATCGCCGATTACATGCGCCAAACGGGCAAGTCGGCCATCACCAAGCAAGAGCTTTCGCAACTGGCCAGCAATGCCTCGGGCAAGGTGCCGGCCGATGTGAGCGCTGCGGCCCAGTACATGGAGCGCCATCCCGACGTGTTCACCGCGATCGAAACCCATGATGTGGCCGGTGCCGATAACTTTTCCGGGGTGTGGAACTTCGACTGGGCAGCCAACGGTGGGCTCAACGGCACGGCGACCGATGCCATCGCCAAGATGCAGGACACCTTTGATTTCGCGATCGCCAAGTCGGCGCAGATCACCGAGATCAGCACCGGCAAAAAGGCCGAGCTGGACTCGACCAAACAGCGGCCGCAGAACTAAATTTCCAGCTGCTACAAAAATCCAGTGTGGGAGCTGGCTTGCCTGCGATGCAGGCACCTCGGTGCTTCAGGTACACCGAGGTGATGCCATCGCAGCCTCGCTAAAGCTCGACAGCTCCCACACTGGATTTGCTTTGCTTGTCAGGTCGTTGTGCTGCGATCAAAAGTGAAACGAAACCCCCGTGGTCACGTTGAACGCATCCCCTACATAGAAGTTGGCCGAGTCCTGGCCCTTGGCGTCGTACGCGGTGTTGGTGGCCGTGGCATAGCGCTTGTTGGTCAGGTTGCGCGCATCGACAAACACTTCCCACTTCTTGCTCGGGGCCTCGTAGCCCACCTTGGCCCCCCACAACGTATAGGACGGCGCACTCAGGGAGTTGGCAAAGTCGACGTAATAGCTGGACGCCGCCCGGGCGTTGAGCTGCGCGTAGAAACCGCTGCCTTGGCGATATTCCAGCTCGGCCTGGTAGACCTGGCGCGGCAGGCCCGGCAGCTGGTTGTCGCCGAACACCGCATCGTTGCGGTAGTGGAAGTCGTTGAAGGTATAGGCCTGGCGCAGGGTCACGGTGTCGCCATTGCCGCCATCCCACAGTTGCGCATTCAAGCCGGCTTCGATGCCCTGGTGAATGGTCGCGCTGCCGTTGGAGGTAGCCACCAATTGGTCCTGGGTGGCCGTCGCCTGGCGTACCACTACCGACAGCAGTTCTTTCTGCACCCACGAGCGGTAGACCGTCAGGCTGCCGTCAAAAATACCGTGGCCGCCGCGGATACCGAACTCCACGGTGTTGGCTTTTTGCGGCCGCACATCACGGATGTACGGCGTGCCGGTGCTGCCCAGCTGCCAGGTAACCGGTGGATCCACCGAGCGGCTGACGTTGCCGAACACTTCGAATTCCGGAGTCAACTGATAGCGCAGGCCAATGCGCGGGGCGACGTCGGTCTCGTCGTATTCAACGCCACTGGGGAACGCGCTGGTATTGGTGGCGGTGCTGTATTCGATCTGCGCCTTGCGCTTGATATCAATCAATGACAACCCGGTGGACAGCCACGTGCGGTCATTCAGTTGCAGTTCGTTGCCGAGGGAAAACACCGTGTCCCGCGAGCCGGTGTAGTTGGTCTTCTGCTGGGTGATGCCGGTGGCCTTGCTGTGGGATTTCACATCGGCCAGGTACGCCAGCGTATTGCTGAAGGTCACGCTGCTGTCGCTGCGCAGGCCGAAGAAGGTGTCGGCGGTGCGCAGGTAGCGCAAGGTCAGGTTGATGTCCTGGGAGCGCCATTCCTGTGGCGTTGGCGAATAGCGCCAGCCGTTGTCCAGCGGGTAATCGTTGTAGCCCAGGCCGACTTCGAGCTTGGCATTGTCGTCGAAGGTGTAGGTGGTGGTGCTGCCCAGCAGGGTCGAGCCGTCCTTCTTGCGCCCGATGGGTACGAGGTTGCTCGTGGGGTCGTGCTTGAGCTGGTATTTGGTCAGGGTGTTGCCCTGGCTGAGGGTTTCTTCCTTGTAGCGAATGTAGAAGCGCGTCTCCAGTTGCGGGCTGAACACGTGGCCGAAGTTGGCAACGATCCCCTGCCCCTTGTTCGGTGTGTTGTCCTGGTAACCGTCACGCTCGTTGTGCTGGATGCTGACGTAATAGTCATTGTCTCCGTCCACACCACCCGTGCTCAATTGCTCCTTGCGATAGCCGAAGCTGCCGGCTTCGAAACGCGCGTAGTTGCCCGGATCGGTGCGGCCGGTCTTGCTCACGAAGTTGATCGCGCCGCCCAGGGAAGGCCGAATAACGGAAGGCGTTGGCGCCGTAGAGCACCTCGGTGTGGTCCACGGAAGCCATGTCCAGCATGTCTTCCTGGGTGCCGCCCGGGCCGGTCAACGGCAGGCCGTCATAAAGGAATTTGATCCCCAGCACATAGCCTTGATAGAAGGTATTGAGGCCCGAACCGCGGATCGAAATCTTGTTCGCGCCCGAGCCGCTGGTGGCCTGGGCGAATACGCCCGGCTGCAACGCCAGCACGTCCTCGGCGTTCGCCGCGCGGCCCTGTTCGATCTTGCGGTTGTCGATCACTGCGGTTTTGCCGGGCACCTTGGACAGTTGCTTCTCGGCCTTTTGCGCTTCGGTGGCTTCGGCACCGGTGACCACTACCGTGGCCAGGGTCGGGTCCGCCTGGGCGGCAAAGGCCGCGCCGTGTATCAACATCAACAGCACGCCAAGGCTGGACGCGGTGGCCAGTGACTCAAAACGACGAGCGCGAGGTTCAAACAGTTGCCGCATGAATTAAATACTCCTGGGGTCTCGAATTAGTTGGAGCATCTATTCGTATAGTCGCGCTCTATTTTCAACTTTGCAGGGTTCATGCCACGTCCAAGCCTCAATAAACACTGGCCGGCCACCCTTATTAATCGCCACAAGCGCAACACTTTGCTGGTGAAATGTTCGATTCCGGACAATACAAAAGTCACCCACAAACACTTATATGTTCAAGCAATAAAAGCATAACGAAAGCCCCGCCCTGCGGGCACAGGACGCAACTGTGCAAATCCCAACAGCCCTCCAACAAAAGTTGCGTATTCGACACTGTCCGCGCCTGCATCCCCGTAAGAAGTCGCAAGTTATCGGCTTATTGTTACTTGGTATGGGTCTTGCTCTATCCATTGCCTGTTGAAACAAATCAGCTCGAGCATTCTCGACTTAAGCAACGAGGTATTCACGCGTGACGGTCAACTTACTCTGCACCCGCAGGACGCCACTGGAGATTGCCCGTGACCTGGCGACCGAGTTCGCGCGCACCGCCGTCGACCGCGACGCCAGCGGCGGTACGCCCAAGGCCGAACGCGACAAACTGCGCAGCAGCGGCCTGTTGTCCCTGAGCATCCCCGGGCAATTCGGCGGGCTGGACGCCAACTGGTCGGAAACCTTCGAGGTGGTGCGCGAATTCGCCCGGGTCGACAGCTCCATCGCCCACGTATTCGGCTTTCATCACCTGATGCTCGCCACCGTCCGGTTATTCGCCACGCCCGCACAATGGCAAACCTGGTTCAGCCTGACGGCCAGCAACAACTGGTTCTGGGGCAACACCCTGAACCCCCTGGACACCCGCACGGTGGTCAAGCGCCACACGGGCTGGCGGGAATTCTCGGGACAGAAGAACTTCTGCTCCGGGGCCAACGACTCGGAAATGCTGATCGCCTCGGCCATCGATGAAAGCGCCGGCGGCAAGTTGCTGATCGCGGCGATTCCCAGCGCCCGCAGCGGGATCATCCTGCACAACGACTGGAACAACATGGGCCAGCGCCAGACCGACAGCGGCAGCGTGACCTTCAAGCGCGTGCGCGTGGAAGAGTCCGACCTGTTGCTGGACCCGGGCCCCCTGAGTACTCCGTTCGCCTGCCTGCGCCCGCTGATTGCGCAACTGCACTTCGCGAATATCTTCCTCGGCATCGCCGAAGGCGCGTTCGAAGAAGCGCGCCAATACACCCTGGAAGAAGCCCGCCCGTGGTTCCGTTCCAGCGCCAGCCACAGCACCCAGGACCCTTACATCCTCAGCCACTACGGCGATTTCTGGGTGGCGCTGCAAAGCACCCGCCTGCTGGTGGAGCGCGCAGGCCAGGTGCTGGACGCGGCATGGGCCAAGGGCTCGGCCCTGACCAGCGAGGAACGCGGCGAAACGGCGATTGCCATCGCCACCGCCAAAGTCGCCGCCAGCCGCAATGGCCTGGAGTTGTGTAGCAAGGTCTTCGAGGTCACCGGCGCACGGGCGACCAACGCCTCGGTGGCCCTCGACAGGCACTGGCGCAACTTGCGCACCCAGAGCCTGCATGACCCGCTGGACTACAAACTTCATGAACTGGGCGAGTGGGCACTGAACGGTACCGCGCCCATCCCGACGTTTTATTCCTGATCTTTTATTCAAAGGGATAACCATGCAACTGCTGACCCTACCGCCCTCGCCCGCCCTTGCCACCTCCATCCGCGCCACCGCGCAGGTGTTTGAAGACCCCAGGTCCAAGGCCTTGCTCAAGCATGTGCAACAAGTCGCGCCGAGCGAAGCCAGCGTGCTGATCATCGGTGAAACCGGCACCGGCAAAGAGTTGGTCGCACGGCATATCCACAACCTCAGTGGCCGCAAGGAGCAGCCATTCGTGGCGGTGAATTGCGGTGCGTTCTCCGAATCACTGGTGGAAGCCGAGCTGTTCGGCCACGAGAAAGGCGCGTTCACCGGTGCCCTCGGTGCCAAGGCCGGCTGGTTTGAAGAAGCCAACGGCGGCACGCTGTTCCTCGATGAAATCGGCGACCTGCCCATGTCGATCCAGGTCAAGCTGCTGCGGGTATTGCAGGAGCGTGAAGTAGTGCGCCTGGGTTCGCGCAAAAGCATTCCGATCAATGTGCGGGTGCTGGCGGCGACCAACGTGCAGCTGGAAAAAGCCATCAACGCCGGGCATTTCCGCGAGGACCTGTTCTACCGCCTGAACGTGGTCAACCTGGAACTCAGCCCGCTGCGGGATCGCCCCGGCGACATCCTGCCGCTGGTGCAGTATTTCATCGACACCTACACCCGCCGCCTCGGCTATGGCGAGATCATCTTGAGCAAGGAAGCCGAGCAACGCCTGGCCACCTACAGTTGGCCGGGGAATATCCGCGAGCTGGAAAACGTCATCCACCACACCCTGCTGATCTGCCGCGACGGTGTGATCCAGGCCGATGACCTGCGCATGTCCAACCTGCGTATCGAACGCCAGGAAGACAGCACCACCGCCCATGACCTGCTCGACCAGGCCTTCCAGCGGCTGTTCGAGGAGCAGATAGAAAACCTCCACGAACAGGTGGAACGCAGCCTGCTCACCGCCGCCTACCGGCTGTGCCAGCACAACCAGGTGCACACCGCCGAGTTGCTGGGGCTGAGCCGCAACGTGACCCGCACCTTGCTGATCAACCTCGGTGAGCTGAAGGTCAACAAGCGCCGCCCGCTGGCCGGTGCCAAGGATGACCGGGTGCTGCACCTCTCGATCTGAACCTGACTGCGCGGCGTACCCGGTACGCCGCTTGATCACACCGCGACGTCATCCAGCGCATCGCTGAACTGGCGACTCCACAACCGCGCATATTGCCCGCCCTGGCGCAGCAACTGTTCGTGGCTGCCGTCCTCGATCACCCGGCCATTGTCGAACACCAGGATCCGGTCCAGGTGGGCCACGGTGGACAGCCGATGCGCAACCACCAGCACGGTCTTGTCTTCCATGATTTCGTCGAGCTTGTCCTGGATAAAGCGCTCGGTGATCGAGTCCAGGCTGGAAGTGGCTTCGTCCATCACCAGGATCGGCGCGTTTTTCAGCAACACCCGGGCAATCGCAATGCGCTGGCGCTGGCCGCCGGACAATTTGACCCCACGCTCGCCCACCAGCGATTCGTAGCCGTGTTCCATGCTGTCGATAAATTCACTGGCGCCGGCGCGGTGGATCGCCTCGGCGACCTCGTCCATCGAGGCATCCAGGCGGCCGTAATGGATGTTTTCGCGAATGCTGCGGTGGAACAGGCCGGGCTCCTGGGGAATCAGGCCGATCTGCTGGTGCAGCGAATGCTGGGTCACCTCGCGCACGTCCTTGCCGTCCACCAGCACCTGACCTTGCTGCACGTCGTAGAGACGCAGGAGCAAGCTCAGCAGGGTCGACTTGCCGGAGCCCGAAGCGCCCACCAGGCCGACTTTCTGGCCGGCGGGGATGACGATATTCAGGTGTTCGAAAATCGAACGGTCACCGCCATAGCTGAAGCCGACATCGCGAAACTCGATATCGCCGCGCTTGACCATCAGCGCCTTGGCGCCGGGTTGGTCGATGACTTCATGGGGGCGGATCAGGGTGCGCACACCGTTGGCGATATTGCCGGTGGCTTCGAAGAATTCGAGAAAGCGTCGCGACAGGTTTTCCACATCGCTGATGATCAACAACGAAAGGCTGGTGGACATGACAAACGCAGCAATGTCGATACGGTGGCTGCGCCACAGGTAGAGCGCCAGCAATAACAAACCGAGCTTAAGCACTACGCCACAGGAAGCCTGGAACCAGCGAATTTTCTCCATATACCCCAGGGATCGGTAGGCAGCCGCCACCTCCTTGTCGAGGAAAGTGCCGAGGTAACTGTGCTCGAACGCATGGCGCGCAAACAGGCGGATATTGGCCAGGTTGGAGACCGCATCCACCACTTTGCCGGTGCTGGTGCTGCGCGCTGCCGAATACTGTTGCGCCAGAGGATGACTGCGGCGTGCGAGGACGTAGCAGATAGCGATAAACGCCACCGACCAACCCGCCATGAACAACGCCAACAACGGCGATGCGGTCCATAGCAAGGCCGTGGCCAGGCTCAGCGTCACCAGCAGCGGGATCAGGTCGAACAACAAGATGCTCAGGGTCTGATTCACGCCCAGGGTAATTTCCGCCACCCGATGCGCCAGTGCCCCGGCGAACTCATTGCTGATGAAACGATGGGAGTGCTGCTGCAGATAGGCGAACACCACATGCGTCACCGTGCGCCGCTGCAACGGCAAGACGTGGATATGGCAGCCTGCCGATGCACGGGTAAACAGTACCTGGCACACCAGTAGCGCGCTTAGCAGTGTCAGTGGCCATTGCAGCACTTCAAAGGCACGCTCCGCTTCCAGCCCGTTGCTCACGGTGCGGGTGATCTGCCCCAGCCCCCAGGGCGTCAGAATCGAACACACCACCGCGGCGATCTGCAGCAGCAGGATAGCCAGGTACCAACCTTTGAAATGCCCGATGAAATGCCGCACAAACGCCGCCGGCGTCGATGGCAAGTGCTGGACATTCCAGGTGCGAAACAATGAAAAAGACGAACTCATGGCCAATGACATTCCTGAATGACGCCTGTGGCCGCGCAGCTTTCAGGCAAAAATGGTGAGTGTGATCGTTCCCACGCTCTGCGTGGGAATGCATCCGGTGACGCTCTGCGTCACGATTTTAAGAGCGGACGCAGAGCGTCCAGAGCGGCATTCCCACGCAGAGCGTGGGAACGATCTCAATAGGCAGCAACTGTGCCCCATGAAACAGACAAACATTCCCCTGTGGCGAGGGAGCTNNAGCTCCCTCGCCACAGGTTCAGCGTCACTTTTGGGATTGGTAGCGAAGTTCCTCCAACTCACGACCGCCCCGAGCAAGGGTGCGGCTTGATTCGGGCTGCGCTATCCATCCTGCATTTTGGTAAAAGCGCACTGCCCGCCGGTTTTCAGCCAGCACCCACAACGTCGCCGTCTCCAGGCCCAGGCTCGCGAGATGCTCCAGCCCCCTGAGCCACAGCGCCC
>NZ_JACARS010000135.1:0-15404 GCF_013386485.1 Pseudomonas sp. P7758
GTTACCGAAGAAACGGATATACCCCCCCCATCTCAAGACCCCACCAAAGGCAACGAAAAACTAAACACCGCCCCACACGGCTCCAGATTCTGCGCCCAGATATCCCCCTGATGCCGACCAATGATGTTCTTGCACAACGCCAGCCCAATCCCGTTACCACCCACCTTCGACGAAAAGAACCCGTCAAAGATTTTCTCCCGAGCCACAGCCTGAATCCCGCGTCCACAATCCTCGACACTCAACCGCGCCACGTTTCCATCACGGCAGGCATGCAGCCGCAGCACCCGACGTTCGACGGGCAGCTCGCTCATCTCTTCAATAGCATTGAATGCCAGGTTCAGAATCACCTGCCCGATCAGCACTTTTTCACAAAGCACCATCAGCGGTTCAATACTGGGGAACAGTTCCAGCCGCACCTGACTCGGCTCGGCCCGCAGGCTGATGAAATATCGGGTTTCCTGCAGCAACTCATTGAGGTCCACCCACTCCGCGCTCTGCTCCAGCTTGACCACATAATCACGCACACTCTTGATGATCGTTGACGCATGCTCGACCTGCCGCACGGCACTTTGCAGCCCCCAGTTCACCCCCTGGTCGGCACTGTGGGTATCGCCCAGACGAATCAAAACCCCCTCGATAAAGTTGCGCGTGGCCGCCAGTGGCTGGCTCAACTCATGAGCAATCGCCACCGCCATCTCGCCCATGGCGTTGTATCGGGCCAGGTATTCAAGCTGCTGTTCACTGACACGCCGGGCTTCCTCGGCGCGGATCAGGTCCCGCTTCACCTTGTCTTCCCGGGAAATATCACGGAACTGCACCATCAGCACGTCGCGCCCGTCCAGGTGCACCAGCGTCGCGACCGCTTCCGAAAGAATCTCCACCCCGGCCTTGGAGCGATAACACCACTCGATGGTGCGCTGGCCACTGCGGGCCGCGCGCTCAAGCCAACGCAGGCCGATGGAGCGCTTGTACTTCGGTGCGTCCCGGGTCATGTCCGGGGCCTTGAGCGGGATCAGTTCTTCCAGGGTAAACCCCAGCGCCGACAGCGCCGCGGTGTTGGCCCAGAGGATGTCCTTGCTCTGCGCATCGTGAAGGATGGTGCAGATCGGCATGGCTTCGATCAGGGTGTGGAAATCATTGTTATTGGGTAGGTACATCGCGTAGCCCTTGGCGGTGGAGGGGACGACTACGGTGGCAAGTTATACCGGTTTGCATCCGGGGGCACGCTCAGAAGTAATCGGGGGCGCACTAGGGGATTTCTTTAGCCGGTGGGCTGCACGCCCCAATAGTTGACGGTGGTCGGGCTTTTTACACTGGACCTATCAACGCCCGACACGGCGTCCATAACAACTACAACGGAGAAAGCCCATGCTGCGTTCGGCCCTCGTGCAACCAGACGCTTTACCCGACGTGCAGCCCACGCTGTTCCAGCAGGTGCTCGATGAAGTGCGCCAGCGCCGCGACGAGTTCGACGCCGGCTCCCATGTGCCACGGGACATGATCGAACGCTTCAAGCAGGTGGGCATCTACCGGGCGGCCACGCCCCGTTGTTTCGGCGGCGATGCCCTGGCCCCCGCAACGTTCTTGCAGATGATCGAGCGCATATCCGAAGCCGATGGCTCTGCCGGCTGGGTTGCCAGCTTCGGCAGCGCCGGGGTGTATCTTGCGGCCTTGCCCCAGGAAACCCTCGCCGAACTGTATGCCGACAGCCCCGATCTGGTGTTTGCCGGTGGCCTGTTCCCGTTGCAGCCGGCGGAAACCGTCGAGGGCGGCTGGCAGGTCAACGGCACCTGGAAGTTTGCCAGCGGCTGCAAAGGCGCCGACCTGCTGGGCGTGGGCATCGGTGCGGCGGGCGGCAAGCCACGCACTGCCGTGTTCAAGCCCGGCCAGGTTGAAATCATCGAAAACTGGGACGTGGTCGGCCTCAAGGGCACCGGCAGCCATGACCTGCGAGTTACCGACCAATACATCGACGAGCGCTGGACCTTCATCCGTGGCGGCGCCGCCACCATCGACGAGCCGCTGTTTCGTTATCCCTCGATTGCCTACGCCGCCCAGGTGCTGGCGGTGGTCAACCTCGGCCTGGCTCGCGCGGCCCTCGATGAAATCAGCGCCATGGCCAGCGGCAGCGGCATCACCGGCGCACCGAAACTGGCGGACCGCGCCTACGTGCGCATCGAAATCGCCAAGGCCGAAGCCCGGCTGAGCGCCGCTCGGGGCTTTTTCTACGGCGCCACCGAACAAGTGTGGAACTCGATCCTCGCCGGCAACCCGGTCACGGCCGAGCAAACCAGCCTGCTGCGCCTGACCGCCATTCACGTGTCCCAGGCCGGCGCCGCCGTGGTGCAGAGCGCCTACAGCCTGGCGGGCACCACCGCGATCTACCTGCGCCACCCGCTGCAACGCTACCTGCGCGACGCCATGGTGGTGACCCAGCACGCCTTCCTCAGCGAAGGCCTGTACGACGGCGCGGGCTCGGTGTTCCTCGGCGTTCCTCCATTTCCTGGCTACATCTGACTTTCAAGGATCAACCCATGTCCCAAGCCACTCAAGAACCGCTGCGCGTCGTCTTCTGCATCGGCATCACCCAGAACTTTTTCGACCTGCCTACCGGCGAAGGCCTGAGCGTGTGGAAAGGCTTCAGCCAGATGATGGGCGACCTCGGCGCCATGCCGGGCATCAACGTGCTGGGGGCGATGGATGACGACCGCTTGATGGTCGGCCCGTCGACCACCTCGCCGTGGACCGTCTACATCATGGCCGACGTCGACTGCCACCAGTCGGTGATCGACGCCTGCAACCTGTTCCGTACCACGCCGGTGGGTGAATACAGCCTGTGGCGCTACGCCAAGGTCGAAGCACGGATCGGCCGCCCGCTGACCATTCCCGAAGCGGCCAGGGTGTGAGCCATGGACCTGTTGCAGCGTGTTGAAACCCTTGAAGGGGAGAGCCAGGTAAGGCGCTTGATGGCGCGCTACATGGACCTGTGCGACGTGCCCCGGGCGGCGACCAACGTTCGCGAGTTGGCCGAGTTGTTCACCGTGGATGCGGTGTGGGAAGGCATTGGCACAAGTACCGCGCAGACCTTCGGCCAGCATCGGGGGCGCGACGCGGTGGCGGCGTTTGTCGGCAGCTACCTGCCACCGTCGGAACACTTTGCGCTGAACCTGCATTACCTCACCAGTGAGTCGATCCAGGTAGACGGCAGCGCGGCTGCAGGGCAGTGGATCATGCAACAGATTTCCACCTACGCCGACCAGCGCAGCGAGTTGTTCGGCACGCGGCTGACCATCGATTTTCGCCGTGTCGACGGCACCTGGCTGATCGCGCATTTCCGTACGCAGCGCCTGTTCAATAGCATGTTGGGGGTGAACCCATGAGTACCTTCGTCAGCGAATTTTTACTCGGCGGCAGCGGCCGACGCGTGGCCATCAAGGATTCCATCGACATCGCCGGGTATCCGACCCGCTCGGGCAGTCGTGCCTTTGCCGATGCTCCGCCGGCGACCCGGCATGCAGACGTGGTGCAGGCGGTCCTGGATGCCGGCTGGCAGATCGTCGGCAAGACCAACCTGCATGAACTGGCATTTGGCGTCACCGGCATCAACGACTGGAGCGGTACGCCCGTCAATCCCCAGGCGCCGGACCGGGTGCCGGGCGGCTCCTCCAGCGGTTCGGCCGCGGCGGTTGCGGCGGGCCTGGCGGATATCGCCATTGGTACCGACACCGGCGGCTCGGTGCGGGTGCCGGCGGCGTGCTGCGGGATTGCCGGGTTGAAACCGACCTATGGCCGAGTCAGCCGCATTGGCGCGCAACCGGCGGTATCCAGCCTCGATTGCGTCGGGCCGTTTGCCGCGAACATGCAGGACCTGATTGCCGCGATGCAGGTGATTTGCCCGGGTTTCCAGGCACAGGCGGCGCCGTCCGGCAGCGTGCCGGTGGGCTTTCTGGATGTGGCCTGTGAGCCATGGCTGAAGGCGAGCCTGATGGCTGCCGTCGACGCGGCCGGCTGGCGTCAGCAGCGTCTGCATCTGGACGACTTTGACACGGCGTTCGGCGCCGGCCTTACGGTGATTAACGTCGAAAACTGGGCAGCCTTCGATCACCTCACCGGCAAGGGCCTGATCGGTGCGGATGTCGAACAACGCTTGTTGGCTGCCAGCCGCACCAGCGCCGCTGATTTGGCCGCAGCCGAAGTCGTGCGCACCCGCTTCAGCCACCAGGTGGACGCCGCGCTCGAAGAATTCTCCGTGTTGCTGCTGCCGACGATGCCGGACCTGCCGCCGACCCTGGCCGAAGCCCGCAACGGCAGCCAGGCCGTGGCCCGCATGACGCCATTGGTGCGGCCATTCAACCTCAGCGGCCACCCGGCGTTGACGGTGCCGGTGACCCTGGCCGACAGCGGGCTGAAGGTGGGGCTGCAGATTGTCGGCCGTAAGGGCCAGGACGAATGGGTGTGTGCCCTCGGCGCACAACTGCAACAGAGCATCACGGCTCGCCAATAAGAACAACGCCTTGAGGAGGGCTCCATGAGTACCCATGAATACCGGCTGATTGCCAAATCGAAAAGCCTCGACGAGTTGGTCAAGCACGATCGCGTCGACGTCTCGCTGTACAACGACCCGGCGCTGTTCGAGGCCGAACTGGAAAAGATCTTCTACCGCACCTGGGTCTGGGTCGCCCATGAAAGCGAAGTGCGCAACAGCGGCGACTTCAAGACCGCGACCATTGGCCGGCGCCCGGTGATTGTGGTGCGCGACAAGAAAGGCGCGATCAACGTGCTGGAAAACCGCTGCCGCCACCGTGGCGCCACGGTTTGCGAGAAGCACAAGGGCAACGCCAACGGCTTCACCTGCCCGTATCACAGTTGGTCCTATGGCTTGGACGGCAAGCTGCGGGCGCTGCCTTACCCGGACGGCTACGAAGGCATCCTGGAAAAGTCCGAGTTACCCCTGACCAGCCTGCGGGTGGACAGCTACGCCGGGATGGTATTCGCCAGCTACAACGACGATATCGAACCGTTGGCCGACTTTCTCGGCGGCGCCAAACACTGGATGGACCTGTTCATGAAGCAGGGCGCCGGCTACCCGATCAAGACCCAGGGCGAACACAAGTTCAGCTTCAAGGGCAACTGGAAGATCCAGCTGGAAAACACCACCGACGGCTACCACTTCCCGATCGTGCACAAGTCGTTCATGTCGTCGGTGGACGCCGAGACCTCGGAAATGCTCTCGTTCATGACCGACGAGCAGGCCGTCACCCATTCCCTGGGCAATGGCCACAGCGTGATGGTGATGGTGCCCGAGCATGTCGACCTGGACCACGACGACGGTACCGAGCAATTGCAGGAGCGTTTCGCCCACGTCACCGAAGAACTGTCGAAAACCATGGAGCCGGCCCAGGTGCGACGCATCGTGCGCTCGCTGCACGGCGCCGGGTTCAACCTCAACCTGTTTCCCAATGTCGCCATGTCGATGTCGTTCTTCCGGGTGCTGCGCCCGGTGTCGGTCACCGAGACCGAAATCCGCCACGTCGCCCTGGGCATGGAGGGCGGCCCACAGGTTGCCAACCGCGAGCGCCTGCGCATCCATGAACACTTCCAGGGCCCGTTCGGCTTTGGCAGCCCCGACGACGCCGAGGCCTGGGACCGGGTGCAACGCGGCTCGTATGCCGGCGTGGACGCACCGATCCTGGTCAACCGTGGCCTGAACCGCGAAGTGCTGGCCGACAACGGCGACAAGGTATCCCACGCCACTGATGAAGGCGGCATGCGCGGGGCCTATGACATGTGGAAAAGGATGATGAGCCAATGAACACCCTGACTGGTTTTACCGCACCGCTGGCCCAGGCCATCGAATTCATCTGGCGTGAAGCCGAACTGCTGGACCACAAGGACTACGTGCAATGGGCCGCGTTGTGGAGCGAGAGCGGGCGCTACGTCGTGCCGATCGACCCGGACACCGAGGATTTTGAAGCCAACCTCAACTATGCCTATGACGATGCGCGCATGCGTGACCTGCGCATCGAACGGCTGACGGCGGGGTATTCACCGTCGGCGGTGGATGCGGCGAAAACCGTGCGCAGTGTGTCGCGATTCACCCTGGTGGAAGCGGCGGGCGAGGTGGTGGAGGTTAACTGTGCGCAGCTGCTCTATGCCTACAAGCGCGGGGTGCACACGCCGTTCGTGGCCGACCTGAATTACCGCATTCGGTTCAGCGCCGGGGTCGCGACCCTGGAGCGCAAGGTGGTGCGGCTGATCAATTCCACCGACAGCCTGAGTGCGCTCGGCTTTCTGTTGTAAGCACGATTCAAACAACGACACAAAACCAATGTGGGAGCGGGCTTGCTCGCGAATGCGGTGGATCAGTCGCCACATGCATTGACTGACACACCGCATTCGCGAGCAAGCCCGCTCCCACAGTTGAGATGAGGACATCCTGATGAACCGAATCGCGCTTGTAACCGGCGCCTCCCGTGGCCTCGGCGAATGCATCGCCCGGCGCCTGCACGCCGCAGGCTACCGCGTGGGCCTGGCGGATGTGCACCTGGACGGCGTGCAGCGCCTGGCCTCTGAACTCGACAACCGCGGCGAAACCGCCGTCGCCATCGAGCTGGATGTGCGCAACAAGGCCGATTTTATTCGCGCCCGGGACCTGCTCAGCGAGCGCTGGGGCGGCACCGATATCCTGGTGAACAACGCCGGGGTGTCGAAAGTTGCGGCGCTGATGGACATCACACCCGAGGAATTCGACGAATCGATGGCGATCAACCTGCGGGGCACGTTCGTGGCCTGCCAGGTGTTTGGTGCGCATTTCGCCGAACGAGGGTTCGGGCGCATCGTCAATATCGCCTCCCTCGCCGGGCAAAACGGCGGAACTGCCACTGGCGCGCATTACGCCGCGGCCAAGGGCGGCGTGGCTACGCTGACCAAGGTCTTCGCCCGTGAACTGGCGCCCCGGGGCGTGACGGTCAACAGCATTTCGCCAGGCCCGCTTGATTTGCCGGTGGTGCGCGAAACCGTGGCGCCGGAGCGCCTGGAGCAGATCCTCAAGATTATCCCGACGGGCACCCTCGGCGACCCGCACACCATCGCCGACACCGTGCTGCTGTTGATCGCCGACCACGCCGCCTCGATCACGGGCGCGTGCTGGGACATCAACGGCGGGCTGTTCATGCGCTAGTCACCCCCGAAGTGGGCCTGCTGCGCAGTCCAGCGGGAGCAAGCTCCCTCGCCACAGGTTAGCGTTCAACCGAAACAACAGGATTCAGGTGCTGCAATGATGAAGGTGAAGATCGAACGCATCGTCGATGAAGCGCTGGATATCCGTTCCTTTCGCCTTGTGCGCAGTGACGGCCAGCCCCTCGACAGTTATGAACCCGGGGCCCATGTGGACCTCACCGGGCCGACCGGCGTCACCCGCCAGTATTCGCTGTGCAGCCCGCCCCACGATGGCCGCGCGTACCTGGTGGCGGTGAAGAAAGAGGCGCAATCCCGTGGCGGCTCCCTGGCCCTGCATGAGCAGGTGCAGGAGGGCATGGAACTGGAGATGGGCGCGCCGCGCAACCTGTTCCGCCTCGACCCGGAGGCGCCGGCCCATGCGCTGTTTGCCGCCGGTATCGGGGTGACGCCGCTGTTGAGTATGGCCTATCGACTGGCCGACAGCGGCCAGCCGTGGCGCCTGCACTATTTTGCACGTTCGGCGCAGTACGCGGCGTTTACCCAGCTGTTGGCCGATACATTCGGCGAGCACGTGCAGTTTCACTATGGCGTCGAGCCGGGCGCGCTGGATGCGGCCTTGAGCGCCTGCCTGGAGCAGGCGGGCGCGGCTGCCCACGTCTACACCTGCGGCCCCGCGCCGTTCATGCACAAGGTGGTGGAAGTGGCGGCCCGCAGCCGTCCCGAGGAGGCGATCCACCTGGAGCACTTCCAGGCCGACCCAGCGGCGAATGCCGGGCCCAGCGGTGGTTTCGAGGTGGAGCTGGCCAGCTCCGGCGTGGTGCTGCAAGTACCGGCGAATACCAGCCTGGTGGACGTATTGCAGGCCCACGGTTGCGACATCGACACCGAGTGCCGCGAAGGCCTCTGCGGCACCTGCATTGTCGAGGTGCTGGAAGGCGTGCCCGACCACCGTGACAATTGCCTGTCGACCAAGGAGAAGGCCGCCAACCGGCAGATTTGTGCGTGTGTTTCCCGGGCGGTTTCCGCTCGTCTGGTATTGGATATTTGATCGGCGCTACCCGTAAGATTGCTGGGACCAAAAAAATAAAAAACGTGAGGCCTTGCGGTCATGATGAGTTCAACGGTGCAACGTAACGAATCGTTCGAGCGTTGGTTACAGCAGGTTAACCAGGCCTGTGGACGCTTCGATGCCAGGGCCCTGGGCGCGGGGTTTTATGGGGCGTTGAGCGAGTTTCGCAGCGGCGCGATCAAGCTCAGCGTGGTCGATATGGCCCAGGTGCATCTGTATCGCAGCAGCAAGGAAGTCAGTACGGGCAATGAAGGGCACTACTACGCGGTGTTCCAGTTGCAGGGCAGCGCACAGCTGGAACAGGGCGACAACCGTGCGCAGCTGGGCTGCGGTGACATCGCCCTGATCGACGCCTGCCGCCCCAGTGACATGACCTACCACGACAACTCCCGGCAATTGTCGCTGATCCTGCCGCGCCAGGTGGTGGAGCGCGGTTCGCACTTCACGACGGTCAACTGCGCGACGCGGATCTCGGCGCGCACGCCGTTGGCGCTGATGGCCAGCCAGATGGTGCTCGACACCCGGCAGCAAAACGACCTGGGCATGCAGGAAAGCGAAGCCGTGCTGGATGCATTGGTCAGCCTGCTGCTGCCGGGGATCAGCGCCCGGGACAACGGTGTGGACACCCAGGAACGGCAGTTTCGCAAGACCATCGCCTACATCGATGCGCACATCGGCGCCGAAGAACTCTGCCCCGAGCTGATCGCCCGGGAAGTCGGAGTGTCGGTGCGCGGGCTGTACCGGATGTTTTCCAAGCGCGGGCTGGTGGTGGCGCAATACATCAAGCACCGACGCCTGGATTTCTGCGCCGAAACCCTGCGCCATTCGCCGGCGGAGCAGAAGCTGTCGGCACTCTGTTATGCCTGGGGCTTCTCCGACTCCAGCTACTTCTCATCGGCGTTCAAGTCGCGCTTCGGCGTGTCACCGGGCGAGTACCGCAAGCGCTATAGCCATCATTGATGCGTGCCGCTCCCGAACCTGGAATGCATTTTCCTGTGGGAGCCGGGCTTGCCCGCGATGCAGGCCACTCGGTCTGACAGGTACACCGCCGCGACCCCATCGCAGCCTCGCCAAGGCTCGACAGCTCCCACATTCAATCATCGCGCCCTAGGGATACAGCACCTCGCGGACCAGCATGGCGATGCTGGTCACGCCCATCTTTTCCTTGATCTTGGTGCGGTGCACGTCAACGGTCTTCACGCTGATGTTCAGCTCGCGGGCAATCACCTTGCTCGCCTTGCCGTCCACCACCAGCATCAACACTTCTCGCTCCCGACTCGTCAGCAGCGCCAGCTTGCCTTGCAGGTGCTCGCGCTGTTCCTGGTCGGCCTGGGCCTGTACAGCGGTCTTCAGCGCGGCCTGGATGCGGTCGATCATCTGTTGCGGGTTGTAGGGCTTCTCGACGAAATCCAGCGCGCCGTTTTTCATTGCGGTGACCGACATCGGTATGTCGCCGTGGGCCGACACGAAGATGGTCGGCAAGGTGCTGCCGCGCCGGTTGAGGATCTCCTGCAACTGGAAGCCGCTGGTCTGCGGCATGCGCACGTCCAGCACCAGGCAGGCGGGCTGGCGCGGGTCGTAGTGCGCAAGGAACTCTTCGGCCCCGGCGAAACATTGGGCCTTTACGCTGACCGACTCCAGCAGCCAGGCCAGCGAGGTACGCAGGTCTTTGTCGTCATCAACGATGTAAACAATCGGTGTGCGAATTTCCATCAGGGACTGCCACGAGAATTTCTAATTATTGTTTTCGCACGCGGGCACGCTGCGGCGGACATTGGCTCATCTGTGGAGCCTTGCCAGCAGAATACCCAGTGTGAACGGCCCTGACGATAAAGAAACCACCTAGTCGGCATGGGGATCGTCTGAATGGTCGCGCCGCACGGGGCGTCTTAGTCTTGTGGCATCACCCACGGACCGTAAAGGGGCACCGACATGGCCGACCTGAGCCAGCAGCAAATCGACTTTCGCAACGCCATGGCGCAACTGCCGGCCGCGGTGAACATCATCACCACCAACGGCCCGGGCGGGCGTTGCGGGATCACGGCGAGTGCGGTGTGCTCGGTGACGGATTCGCCCCCCACGGTGTTGGTGTGCGTGAACCGCGGGAGTGCGACCCATGATGTGTTCCGTACCAATGGGCAGCTGTGCGTGAACGTGCTGTGCGGGGAGCAGGAAGAGCTGGCGCGGCACTTTGCCGGGATGACCCAGGTGCCCATGGCGGAGCGGTTTGCCTGGGACCTGTGGGACGGAGGCGAGGCGGGGGTGCCGGTGCTGCGGGATGCGCTGGTGCAGCTGGAAGGGCGTATCAGTGAGTGCAAGGAGGTAGGGTCGCATTCGGTGATGTTCGTGGAGTTGTCGCGGGTTGGGGTGCGGGGGCAGGGCGACAGCCTGGTGTACTTCAACCGGCTGTTTCACCGGATTGAGCATGCTGGCGCCCATTGCTGAAGGTTCAGGAGATCAAATGTGGGAGCGGGCCTGCGGGGCAGTTGTTGGTCAGATGCGAAAGCTGCCCACCAGCTGATTCAAGCGTTCCGCTTCACGCTCAAGCTCGGTACAGGCCTGCAGCGTCGACTGCAGGTTTTCCACCCCGGCCTGGTTCAGCATATTGATCTCGGTAATGTCCACATTCAGCGCTTCCACCACTGACGTCTGTTCCTCGGTCGCCGCCGCTACCGACTGGTTGACGTTATCAATCTCGCCAATCCTCTGCGTCACACTGGCCAGCCGCGTACCCGCCAGGTTGGCGATGCTCACGCTTTCCTCGCTGTGCTGCTGGCTCTCGGTCATGGTGCTGACGGATTCCCGTGCGCCCACCTGCAACTCTTCGATCATCTGCTGAATCTCCAGCGCCGACTCCTGGGTGCGATAGGCCAGGCTGCGCACCTCATCGGCCACCACCGCAAACCCGCGCCCGGCCTCACCGGCCCGGGCCGCTTCAATGGCGGCGTTCAGTGCCAGCAGATTGGTCTGCTGGGAGATGCCCTTGATCACCTCCAGGATTTGCCCGATGTTCACCGTCTTGTGATTCAGCGCATCGATGTGCACGCACGAGGCGCTGATCTTGCCCGACAGTTCATTCATCACGGCAATCGTGCGCTCCACCACCTGGCGCCCGTCCTCAGCCTGCTGCCGGGCGCCGGAGGCTTGCTGCGACGCATCGGAGGCATTACGGGCGATTTCCTGGGCGGCGGCGCCCAGTTCGTTGATCGCCGCCGCGACACTGTTGGTGCGGGTCGCCTGTTCATCGAAGTTGTTCAGCGAGGAATTCGAGGCCAGCAACACCCGCTTGACCACCTGGTTGACCCCGAGCCCCGCTGAAGACACTTCGCGAATTGACTGGTGGATGCGTTCGACAAAACGGTTGAAGGCGCTGGCCAACTGGCCGATCTCGTCCCGGGATTGCACCTCCAGCCGCCGCGTCAGGTCGCCTTCGCCACGGGAAATGTCCTCCATCACCCGGGTCAGGGTTTGCAGCGGCCGGGTGATGCGCAGCGCGGCGTACCAGATCAACAGCAGGCCGAGCAGGGCCGAGCCGCCACCCAGCAGCAGTTCCAGGGCGGTGCTTTTCACCCCTTGGGCATCGAGTTGCTGTTGCAGCGCAGTGACCGGCGCCAGCAGCACCGACTGCGGCACGCCCACCAGAACGCCCCACGGTGCGGCACCGGCAATCGGTGCCAGCGGTTCGAGTAGCTTGATTTGCTGTTGATCGACAAAGGTCTGCGGTTGCCCCTGGCGCAACGCGTCCAGTACCTGGGCGCCATCGTGCATGACTTCGCTGATCGGCTGCCCGAGGCGGCTGGCGTCCTCGCTGTAGGCGGAAATCACGCCTTTGGGGCTGACGATGCTGACTTGCCCGTGGCCGTCGAACAGTTGCCCGGCGCTGGTTTGGCTGGCCTGTTGCAAGGCCGCCAGGTTGATGTCCAGGCCAATCACCGCGATCACCTTGCCGTGCTCCATCAGCGGGAACGCAATGCTGGTCACCAGCTTGCGGCTGCCGGAAGCCTCGTCGAAATACGGCTCCAGCACACAGGCCCTGGCGGTGTCGCGGGCGCAGGTGTAGAAGGCGTTGTACGGCGCGCCGCTGGGGCCGGGCGAGGTATTGGCCAGCAGCGCTTCGTCGCCGACTACCGCTGTCAGTTCACCCGGGGTGGCCTGCACCCAGTATTGGGCGAAGCGGCCGGCCTCGTTGCTGCCGACGGCGGCCTGGTCGACGAAGTGGGCATCGTCACCGTCCAGGGCATTGGCTTCGAAAATGACGTAAATCCCGAGCAGGTCGGGCTTGTCGACCAGGGCCTGGCGCAGCTGGGTATTCAGCTCCTGGCGCAACTCTGGGCGGGTCAGTTTGCCCTGTTGTTGCAGTTGCCGCAGGTACAGCACATAACGCGACAAGCCCTGGCCGTATTCATGGGTTTGCATGAAGGTGCGTTGCACCTGCATGGCCTGAACTTGCCCCAGGGCCTGCATGTGTTCCTTGGCGGCGGCAGCGAGCATGTCGCTGCTGGCCTGGGCCACGTGCTGGCTGCTCTGGTGGGTCTGGTACAGCGACAGGCTCATCAGCAGGCCGACCACCAATAACAGGCAGAGGCCGGCGAGCAGGGCGATCTTGCTCTGGATCGTGAGGAATTTCTTGTGCATTGCGAAGGCCTTGGCCAGGCGGGGCGATGGCGGCGCCACCGCCCCGGCCGGGCTTAGAAATTAGTGGCGAACACCACTTGGCTGTAGAGGTTTTTATCGTGGTTGCCCAGCTGCGTGCCGCCTTGCTCGGCGCTCTTGTCCGGCTGGTACAGGCCGATCAGCGGCATCACTGTCAGGTGGTCGTTGACGTGCCATTCGGCATACAGGTCCAGCTCGTGGCCGTCGCTGTTGCCGAGGTTGCGGTCGATGGTCTTGAAGTCGAACAACACCGCGCCGACGTTGAGGTTCTGCAGGGGCGAAACCTTGAACGTGACGTTCTGGATGCGTGAGTTGTTGTTGAACGGCCCGGCGTAGTTGCCCGCCACTTCACCCTGGAACCAGGTGCCGTAGCCACGGCTGAAACCGTAGAACAGCGGGTCGAAGCCTTCCGAGAAGCGGCTGTAGCGGTAGCTCACATACGGCGTCCAGGTCACGTCGGAGAAGGTCCAGCCAGCTTCCAGGTACCAGGCGTCTTCGTTGCCGGTGTGGGGCTTGTCCTGCCAGGCGTATTCGCCGGACAGGAACAGGTTGGTCACCCCGGCATTGCCCGTGGCCCGCAGGCTGTAGGTCTTCATGCCATCGCGTTCCAGCTGCGTGGGGGAGGCGTACTGCTTGTCGACGTCGGTGGTGTCGATGTACGTCAGCCCCACGGTGCCTTCGGCGGCCACGTGTTCGAGGGTGGCGACGTACATCTCGGTCTTGGCCTGGGCACGGTTATCGGACTTGAGCCACATCAGGTCGCTGCGCCAGCCGTCCTTGCCGCCCAGGCGCAACACGACGGTTTCGTCGAAGGCCTTGCGGGCGGCGATGTAGTAGCCGCCGCCGCGATTGAGGTCGCCATCGGCCACGCCCTTGCCGAAGTTCAGCGCGTCGCCGTCAATCAGGAAACCGTCGCCGACCACGATGTTCTGGCGGCCGAAGGACAGGTCCACGCCATTCTCGCCCAAGGCCTCAAACAACTTGCCCGAGCGCCAGCCGAGGTAGGCGTCTTCGAATTTTGTGGTGCGCTCCGAACCGTCGCTGAAACCTGCGGCATCGCCGTCGCCCCAGGTGCCGGAACTCAGCAGGTTGGCCGCACCGTAGGTGGTGCCGGCGCCGCTGAAGCTTTTGTCGAAGCTCAGGCCGTACTTCACGTAGCCCTCGCGCCAGGACGAGGAGCCCTTGGCCAGGCGGCCGGATTGACTGTAGTTCTGCTGGCTGTGGAAGGCACCGAATACCGCTTCCAGCGTGGCGTTCAGATGACTGCTGTCATCGGCGTACAGCTCATAAGCGCCGGCCGGGTTGGCGCCGATCATCAGCGCGAGGGTCGAGAGACGAAGCAAGGGGGACTTGAGCATGGTGTGGCATCCATTCTTGTTCATGACCACAGGGTTGGGGTCTGCCGCGATACTAATGCTGGCGAAGTGACGTGCCTTTTGTCTGGTTGCCAAAGACTTGACTGTGCTTGCCAGAATCCACGGTTTGGCAGCCCGGCCAATACGACTGGCACGCAGGGCAAAACCCGAGCGACCTTGAGCCCTGACAATCGTCGGCAACTTCGATGATTTCCAAGGTCGTTTTTCTATGTTCACTGCACACAGATTTTCCCTGGCCGGCCTGCTGTCGCTGGTCCTGGCCCACAGCGCATTCGCCGCTGAATGCGGCCCTGACCAGAGTCGTGGCGCCCAGGTTTTCGCCAACGAATGCAGCGTGTGCCATGCGGTGGCGAAGGGCGGCGCGACAATGATGGGGCCAAACCTGGCGGGCGTTTACGGACGTAAATCCGGCTCCCTGGCGGGCTTCAGCTACTCCCAGGCGATGCGTGACAAAAACGTCGAGTGGCAAGCCGAGACCATCGCGCAATTCATCACCCAACCCCAGGCGTTTGTGCCCGGCACCTACATGCCCTACATGGGCCTGGCTTCGGCCGACGATCGCCAAGCGGTCGCCTGCTTTCTCAAAGAACAACATTGAATACAGGTGAATCATGAGCAACGTTGAAATCCTGCCGCAGGTGGCTGCATTCCTGGACCGTCGTCATGGCTGCTTTATCGATGGCCAGTGGGTATTTGCCGAGGGCGAACACATCAAGGTGGTCAACCCGGCCACCGGGCAAACCCTGTGCGAAACCCTCGACGCGCCGCTGCACGTGGTGGAGCAGGCGGTGCAGTCGTCCCATGCGGCGTTCAAGTCCCGCGTGTGGTCGGGATTGCGCCCGGCCGACCGTGAGCGGATTTTGCTGAACTTCACCGCGTTGGTTGAGGCCCATGCCGAGGAGCTGGCGCAGCTGGAAACCCTGAGCCAGGGCAAGTCGATCAACCTGGCGCGGGGGCTGGATCTGAACGCCACGGTGGAGTTCATGCGCTACATGTCGGGTTGGGCGACCAAGATCGAAGGGCAGACCTTTGACGTGTCGATCCCTTTGCCGCCGGGGGCCAGGTTTACTGCGTTCACCAAGCGCGAGCCAGTGGGCGTGGTGGTGGGCATCGTGCCGTGGAATTTC